>NZ_JBYCCV010000118.1:0-10855 GCF_057473825.1 Aliterella sp. E5.1 | reverse complement strand
GACTGAGCTTGCTTGGCTGGGCGAGTGCTGGTTCCATGGTTATTATTATCCCTTACTTTGCCATTTATGAACAGACTAGACATTGGTAGGATGAATGTTGTATTATCCATCTATCTTGTAGTGACGCCACGCCACGGCGATGCCTTTGCCAGCGTCAAGGAGATTTCTCAGTGGGAGCGGGTTTACGAATTTGAAGTATTCATTTAGGTGATTGAGGAAGGTGATTTATGAATCGGCAGGAGGTGTTCGACAACCGTTGCTAAAGGAAAGGCAAACCGCACGTAATTTATTAACGATAAACCATCTTGCGAATAGTGCGGATAAGCAAAGGATAACGATAAGTTCTTACATTACATCCAACCAAAAAGAGGTTCCACATGAATAAGTTGGAAATAGTTCGGGACAACCAATTATTCCGGTTCATGTTTGTTTTAGGATTAGCCTTCTCAATCAATGTGCTTCTTACAGAAGCCAAAGCACAACCAACGCGGTACCGGGAGGCACCTCAGCTAGCTGAGTTAGTTGCAGCAGGTCAACTGCCTCCTGTAGAGGAGCGACTGCCGAAGAGTCCCGTATTGGTCGAACCAGTGGAGCGCATTGGCCAGTATGGTGGTATCTGGCGAATGGGGCTCATAGGCGGTCAGGACACCTTCACGCTCATGTCAAGCATAGGCTACGAGAATCTGGTGAGTTGGAACCCAGAATGGACCGGCGTTATCCCTAATGTTGCCGAGGCGGTTGAGGGGAATGCGGAGGGTAACGAATACATCTTCAGGCTACGTGAGGACATGAAGTGGTCGGATGGACACCCCTTTACAGCCGACGACATTATGTTCTGGTACGAGAATGTCTTCATGAATAGTGAACTTACCCCAGTGAAACCTACATGGCTCCTCTCGGGTGATGAACCAGTAGTAGTCGAAAAGATAGACGATTATACTGTAGCGTTTAAGTTCAATGCTCCTAAAGGTCTTTTTCTGCAAAACTTGTCCGTACCAGCCGGTTCTGCAATCACAAATTTTCCGCGTCACTATCTGGAGCAATTTCACATGGCCTACAACTCGGAGGGGATCGCGTCACTCGTTCGAGAGGCTGGTTTCGACGGCTGGGTTGCACTATTTGGCAATAAGAGTGACCCATGGGCGAGCAGGGAAAAACCTACGCTGCATGCCTGGATGCTGACTACAGCCTATGGTGAGGGAACACGCGTGGTGGCAGAGCGTAATCCTTTCTATTGGAAGGTTGATCCTGAGGGAAATCAGCTCCCATATATCGACCGCGTCATCTTTGACCAGTTCGAGGATCCGGAAGTCTTACTGTTGAGAGCGCTAGCTGGCGAAATTGACATGCAGGAACGCCACATTACTGCTCTTCAGAACAAGCCGATCTTTCTTGACACCATGGAGCGAGGCAACTACCATCTTATCGAGAAGACGCCCGCGGTTACAAATTCCATGGTCATCCAGTTGAACCTCAATCACAAAGATCCCATCAAGCGGGAGATCTTCCAAAATAGAGAGTTCCGAATTGGTCTCTCTCATGCTATTGACCGGCAGGAACTCATCGATCTAGCGTGGCTGGGGCAGGGCGAGCCTTACCAGGCGGCACCCATGAGGATGGAGGTGGACATCTACAGTGAGCGGATGGCGAAGCAGCACACTGAATACGATGTAGCGCAGGCCAATGAGTACCTTGACAGGGCAGGATACAGTGCACGTGACGCAGATGGGTTTCGTCTAGGTCCAGACGGCAATCGGATTTCTTTTGTCATTGAACTGATCATTCCTGGTACGTCAGCTGGTGGTACTTGGCCAGATGCCCTCGAGCTCATTCAAGGTTACTGGCAGACAGTAGGAATCGATACACAGTCTAGAACGATAGATAGATCTCTCTTTCTGGCTCGTGTACAAGCCAATGAGCACGACGCGGTAGTGTGGAGTGGTGGTCAGAGGGCAATTCTAGACTCTAGCTACTACCTTCCTAACAACCCCAACAGCTCTTTCTTCGCCATGCTTTGGACCTACTGGTATTTAGGAGATCCACGCGGTGAGGAGCCGCCTGCAGTGGTTCAAGAGCAGATGGAACTATGGGATCAAATTCAGATAACTCCTGAGCTGGACCAACAGACGGAATTACTACGGCAGCTTATAGACATTGCTACTGATCAATTCTACGTAATGGGTATGAGTTCAATACCCAGTGGCTACATTGTCGTTAAGAATAACTTCCATAATGTATCGGAGCCAGCTATTACTTCAGGAACTTACGTGTGGCCGGCAGCGATTAACCCTAGTCAATTCTTTATTGGACAGTAGCAGATGACAGCCGTCTCTTCCATAGAGACCATCGAACTCTAAGCCTGATGGTAGTTCCTAAACAAGTCAATAGAAGGGGCACTTTGTGAATCCAGCAAGCAGACGTTCCACAACCATTGCTAAAGAAAGCGTGTTCGCACTTCCCGACGAAGGCAGACAGACTCTCTTCTCGGAATTGCACATCGCAAATGGCTTTCCTACGCCGCCACCTGGCCGGCTTGCCCAAGGATTACAAGCCGGGCTTGGCTTGTCCATATCGTATGACGGCCTTGCTAATGACTCAGCAATGGCCACCTTTAAAGTGCTTGAGGAGACCGTCGACACTTCCGACCCTGAACACCCTAAACGACTCCTGCGGTTAGAGAACAAAGCTAGTAGTCTGCGGCTGAACGTCGAGTACACCTACTACCCGAACTATCAGGCTGTTCTTGTCGGGGGTGAGCTGGAAAATATCGGTAACAGGCCTATCAAGCATGTGACCGAGCTTCGTTCCTTCGAACTCTTCTTGGACCTTTCTTTAGTCGGCGACCCTAAAGTGCACTCGATCGGTGGCGGCGTGACCCACGCCTATTTTCCACCCATTGCGTTTCAATTGGATTCGCGCCACTTCATCAGCAACAGCAGCCTCAGGCATCCGGTACGTATCGAGTCCGGCGGCACGGGTCGCTCGTCCGATAAGCACATGCCCTTCTTTTTCATTGAAGACAGTGAAGGTGAATCAGGAATGTTCGGCGGACTCGAGTGGTCGAGTCTGTGGCACATTGATTTTAACCGCCAAAAGGAGAGCTTTTATATCCGTGGAGGTATTGACGAAGTCGATCTCACCCTCCGCCCAGGGGAGCGCATCCCCATCCCTCGAGCATTACTAGGTTTTTATCAGGGTTCTATTCATCAGGGACGAAACGCGCTACGGCGTTTCATTCACGACTGGTATCCCCTTTATCAAGGTGAGGATCTGGGTGCGCCCGTCACCTGGAACCACGCGTTTACCTTCGGTGCGACCATTAACGACGAAATTTTCCGCCGTCAGGTGCCCGTTTGTGCCGACTTGGGCTTTGAGTGGATGCAAATCGATTGGGGCTGGTATGCGGGGTGCGTGCCACCTCGAGGCACCTATGAGGGCATCGGGAACTGGGCGCAGGTTGACGTTGAGCGCTTTCCCAACGGCATTGAACCCCTTGCCGAGCTGGTTAGATCCCACGGCATGAAGTATTGCACTTGGTTTGACCCTGAAGAGGCTCACCCTTCATCGCTTCTTGCCAAAGAACATCCCGAGTGGATGCTTTATATCGATAGCAAAGAGATGGGGTTGGTGGATTTCGGTTTGCCGGAAGTTCAGGAATGGTTCCTTAACATGATTCAGCGGCGGATTGACGAGTGGGGCATCCACAAACTGAAGTGGGATCACAACATCGACCCGTACCCGTATTGGGCTGCGCATGAAGACCCTGAGCACCGTGGCCTTATGCAGATCAAACATGTTCGTGGTGTCTATCGCGTGTGGGAAGAACTTACGAAGCGAAATCCGCAACTCGTCCTTGAAAATTGTTCATCTGGCGGTCGGCGTTTTGACCTCGGTACCTTTGGTCGGGCGCACATCCATCACGGGAGTGACTTCAATTTTCAAGATGACATCGTGCGCAACCAGGTCTCGGGCGTAAACACGATCATGCCCACTCATCGAGTAATCCATACCTGCACCTGGGGTGGCCCGGACTTTCCTGATATGTATGTTCAGAGTCGTTTTGGTGGGATTCTTCGTTTTTCCCAAGACTTCGCCAGCTGGCCTACTGAAGCGCTCGAGCGCGTAAAACGCCATATCTCTGTATATAAGTCTATTCGCCATCTTTTGAAGGAAGACTTTTATGCTCTCTTCGCACAGCCGCGCACGCTGGACGACTGGGACGGCTGGCAGTATCATAATCCTCAAACAGGCGAAGGGGTCGTGATGGTGTTTCGGATGAATGGCGAGGCAACACGAAGTGCTTACCTCAGGGCGTTGGATCCTAAAGAAACGTATAGACTCACTGATCCTTACACCGAAAAAAAGTTAGAATACACGGGTCAACATCTTATCAAAGATGGAATTAACATTGGCTTGGAACCAAATACCGTACAAATACTTCATTACCATCCCGAGCTAAAAGGCAGCAAGGCGTGACTTCCCGGCTACCAACATTTCCTTACGGCGCAGTTTACTTTCGCAAATCAAGCCCTCCGCGAGAAGATTGGGAACGTGACTATCGGGTGGCAGCCGAAGATGGTATCAATGTGTTCCGTCATTGGTTCATGTGGTCTGCGATCGAAGTGGCTCAAGAAACATTTGATTGGGATGACTACGATAGGCAGCTTGATTTAGCTGCTAAACACGGGATCAAAACTATAATAGCCGAGATCAGTCATGCTGCTCCCGAATGGGCCTTCCATGACTATGCCCATGCGCGTTATGAGAGGGCGGATGGAACCAAGGTAAGCAGCCAAATTCGTAACAGTTCGGTGACAGGCGGCTTCCCCGGGCTCTGTCTGGATAATGCAGATGCCAAAGAATTAGCTGGCAACTTCCTCACCGAACTCGTCAATCGTTACAAGGGTCATCCTGGTATGGGTGCCTACGACATATGGAATGAATGCAATCTTGCCTCCTCAGCTTCTACCTTTTGCTACTGCTCAGCCACACAAGAAAAATTCCGTGAGTGGCTCAAGCAGAAATACCAAAATTTAAAGAGGTTAGGCGAAGCCTGGTACAGGCATAGTTACGCCACGTGGGAACAGGTGGCACCGCCCCAGAATCCAGCACCATACCCTGATTATCTCGATTGGGTGCAGTTTCGTATTGATAACGCCTTCCGCTTGATGCAGTGGCGAGTGGGTCTGGTGCGGGCGCTAGACCCAATAAATAGCATTACTGCCCATGGAGTTACAGATTCGCCACTGCACCGAATGGCAAAAGCTGCAGATGACCACTGGAGAGCCGCGGAGCTCGTTGATGGTTATGGGTACACGTACGGAATGGATAAGTATGGCAATGAGCCCTGGAAGCTGAATCTTGTGACGGATATGGTCAGGGGCAGTACCAATGGGAAACCCTTTTGGTATGCGGAAGCCATTGCCGGGCCCAACTGGAATTGGATAGCGAGTCGCAACCGCAGTGGTGGCCGGCCCAAAGCTAGAGAAGACGGTCGCGTTCCGGTGGCCGCTGATATCCGCTACTGGAACCTCTCGGCCATGACGGGAGGTATCAGTGGTCTCATGTATAACCGCTGGCGTCCTCTGCTTGACGGACCGTTGTTTGGCGCCCTAGCCGGTTATGATCTTGACGGGTCACGCACCTCCCGGTCAGAAATGATGAGCCGAATGGCCAAATGGGCAAATTCCCCCCAGCATAGCGATCTATGGCAATCAAAACCTGTCAGGGGAGAGATCGGGATTATCTTCGCGCCGGAGTCTTCCATTCATTGTGCCGTTAGAGGAGACCAAGGTGATGATTATGCCAACGCTGCACGCGGTGCTTACCGGGCTTTCTTTAATGACAATATTCAAGCGGACTGGGTTCATATTGATCAACTAGGTGCGTATGAGGTTCTGTATTTACCGCACCCCATGATGTTGACTCAAACCTCGGCATGTACGCTCATTAGATGGGTTGAGAATGGTGGTTGCCTCGTTTCAGAAGGCTGCCCAGGCTTTTTCGGTGACCGCGGGAGGGCCGGGGTCGTGCAGCCTAATCTAGGGCTGGATCGCCTGTTCGGAGTTACGCAGGAATATGTTGAGTTCACCCCCGATCTCCTCGAGGATATTACGTTTACGTTAGAGGGAGTTGGTGAGGTTTACGGGGGCCTATACCTACAGACATACCACCTCCAGGGGGGTGAAGCTAAAGGCTGGTATGACGACGGCCGCGTCGCTGTGGTGGATAATAATTATGGACAGGGCAAAACTAGGCTCATTGGAACATCCTCTGGATATGGTTACAACACGCACGCGCGCCAAACCACTACCAAGCTCTTCATAAGCATCCTTAATTGGGCAGGAAGAGACCAACATATTCGCTCGAGTGAGAGTAGATTGACCGCTAGATTTCATCATGGTCCCGGGGGGATGTACCTATGGGTAACCAATCCTACTCAGGAGAAGTTAAGCGCAGAGTTGGAGTTCTCGGAGAAATGGAGACGATTTTACCCGGCCAAAGCACTTTGGGGTGAGGTACTCCCAAGGGTTAATGACCAAGTTGTTACGGTCACTGTTCCTGGGCGTGACGGGCTGGTAGTAATGCTTGTGGATCCTGGATCTGTAGAGGAAGCGAGGTGAAATTTCATGTAATGATAATAGCGCAAGGTAGATATATAAGGCAGTTCGAGAAGGGCCGCAAGGCTCAACATTTCAACCTGAAAGAAGGTTTTTATGAAGCTGCTCAAGAAAGGTATAAACTCCAGAATTCCGTTTCTTAGTGCACTAGTGCTTGTCATTTTAAGTTCTACACTACTGTCAGACGGCAGAGCGCAAACTACTGAGTATCATGAGGCACCCCAGTTGGCTGAGCTTGTTGCAGCGGGTCAATTACCTCCTATAAACGAGCGTTTACCCGAGAGTCCCATGGTGGTTCCGGTAATTGAACGTATCGGCGAGTACGGGGGAACGTGGCGGCACACGCACGTCGGCGGGCTCTTGCTCTCCCTGCAATCATACCTTGGCTATGAGAACCTGGTGCGCTGGACACCAGATTGGGAAGGTGTCATGCCTAATGTTGCCGAGGCAATTGACATAAATGAAGAGGCGTCCGAATTCACCTTCCATTTGCGGGAAGGCATGAAGTGGTCCGACGGCCATCCTTTCACCGCTGATGACATCATGTTCTGGTACGAAGACGTCTTCATGAATGACGAACTTACGCCCTCACGGGGCGGACCATTAGTTGTCGACGGCACACCTGTTGTTGTGGAGAAAGTCGATGATTATACGGTCACGTTTAAGTTCGCCGCGCCAAATGGTTTCTTCCTTTATTATGTCGCCTATCCAGCTATGGTAACCGGGCCTACATCAACACCACGCCACTACCTGGAGCAGTTTCACGCAAAGTACAATTCGGAGAATATCGCCCAGCTTGTTGAGGAAGCCGGCTTGGCTGACTGGGTCGCTCTTTTCCAAACAAAAAGTGGTATGTTAGACCTAACCGACTTTTTCAGGACAAGCGAGATACCCGTTTTGCATGCCTGGCATTTGACTACAGCCATGGGAGAAGGGGGTTCTACCCGAGGCATAGCTGAGCGAAACCCTTACTACTGGAAAGTCGACCCTGAAGGCAACCAACTCCCCTACATTGACCGTCACACGATTGATATGGTTACCGACGTAGAAGTATCGCTACTAAGGGCGTTAAGCGGCGAGGTTGACTTTGCACGCGAAGGGTTCGCCACCGTCGCCAACAGACCAGTCATTATGGATAATATGGAACGAGGGAACTACCGCCTTTTCACTGAATTTAGCGACTATCCCAATGAAGCAGTCATCATGTTCAACATGAACCATAGGGACCCGGTAAAGCGTGAAATCTTCCAGAACAAGGATTTTCGCATAGGCATGTCTCATGCCATCAATCGCCAAGAGATCATTGACCTTTTGTATGTCGGTCAAGGAGAACCCCACCAGGCAGCGCCGCGGCCCGAGTCAGAGTTTTATAATGAGCGGCTAGCCAAGCAGTACACCGAATACGATGTTGATCTAGCTAACGAGTACCTTGACAGGGCTGGCTACACCGAACGGGACGTGGAGGGCTTCCGCTTGGGACCAGATGGTAAGCGGATAGAGATTGTTTTTGAAATCGATGCTGTCATGACTAACTTCATCGATATGTTCGCGTTGCTTCAGGGTTATTGGGAGGATGTTGGCATCAGGACCCACATAAGAACATCCGATCGCTCGCTGTGGCAGGTTCGCGTTAAGGAGAATGCTGAACAAGACGCCACCATTCATACCTTTGGAGGTGGTCTTGGCTTGACCGTATTGTTAGACCCACGCTACTGGTTCCCCTTTAACTTCAACTCTATGTACGCCCAAGCCTGGGCCCATTGGTATAGCTTACCTGGTACTGGGGGTGCCGTTGGTGTAACTCCTGAGGAGCCACCCGAAGAAGTTCAGCGACAGATGGCTTTGTTCAGGGAAATTACTCGTAGTGGTGATCCAGATACACAGACTGAACTGCTGAGAGAAATTCTGGATATTGCGGCGGACCAGTTTTACCACATAGGCATCAGCACCAAGCTCAATGGCTACGGGATCGTGAAGAATAACTTTCGTAATGTGCCTGATGAGATGCCTGGCTCGTGGACCTACCCGACACCGGGTCCTGTAAATCCCAGCCAATTCTTCATAGAGGGGGCGAGTCGATAACTGCTTGAAGTGTGCTTATTTGTACCTCGATCAGTCTCTTGACTGATCGAGGTACCCTCTATGACTCGTGACGGATTTGTCTACAACGACACGATCTCCTAAAGTTGTGATCTGCTCTTATTTAGGACAAAAAAGTGCCGGGGCCTTATCCTGGAGGATGCTGCTGTGGGAGAAAAGAATTGTTACTGGAGTGCGGTCATCAATACTTTCACTGATTTCGGTTTGCGGCATTTTAGACTTGAAGGATACGAGAGGCTGGTCTTGGATTTCCTAAAACTTAACAAGCGGCACAAAACGTCAGGAGTAACCCATAAACGCTTACGAGACATGTTGGTGAAATTTTACGTAAAACATGTTAAGGAGCCTTGTGGGTAATGAATACTGATACTCAACATCCAAATACCCTCTGCATTATTACCGATCAACAACGCTATGATCGTTTGAGCTGTAACGGTACAATTATTATCCAGGAGCTTATGACGACAGGTTGCCGTAAGCATATGGTTGGCGAAATCCACCTGCACAACATCATCGACAAAGAAGGTGTTCCTTCAAAACAACACGAGCCTTCAAAAGACACGGGAAATCGCAACATATGGTAGCGGGAAGAAGCACTAAGCTTACTAGTCCTTACTACAGTTTGCTAACTACGGATTTTCTTAGTAGTTATGGAAGTGGGATCTATGGAGAATACTTGCAATGGCTAAAGCAGGAACACCCGGATGCGGTGCATTATCTCCAGAATGATCATGTAAGACTACCCCCCACAGGACCAGACAGTCTGATCGTGCGCTGCCCCGGCGGCCAAGTCATGCTTGAAAATCTCAGACCAACATCTACATCTTCTTATAGCCAACAACTTAAGGCTGAAAGATATAGGATAGCTGTTCACCTTTCATTGGCACTAACAAAACGAGTGTCCAACAGGAATTCCGTCTTCAAGGGGAGAAACTAATGAGCACAAATCGGGTGATGATTCTAGACACAGACATTGGTACTGATGTTGATGACATGCTGGCGCTCATTATTCTCGCAAAGGCCAAAGAGGCGAATCTTGTTGGCGTAACCACTGTTTACGGAGACACCAGGCTCAGGGCGAAAATTGCTAAACATGTGTGCAACTTGTTAGGCAGACCTGATATACCAGTTATCGCTGGAGAAGAAGCTACTCTCACGAACAGGACCGTATGGTGGCCGGGACATGAGGGTAAGGGAATTCACCACTTGGATAAGGTTGAGATAGAGGAGGAAACAGATGCGGTAACCTTTTTGCAGGTAGTAGCACATCAGTACCCACGTGAACTTGAATTGGTGGCAATTGGACCTCTTACCAATCTCGCAAAAGCAATATCTTCAGACAGAGCTTTTGCATCCAGCGTACGCCACCTGTATATCATGGGAGGAGCATTTTGGCTGGAGAAGGCAGAGCACAATATCAAGAGTGACCCAGAAGCGGCCAAAATCGTTTTTGAATCGGGCGTCCCCATCACAGTTTGTGGCCTTGATGTCACGACATGTGTCTGGTTACGGGACGAAGAACTCCGCATGATTGTCAAGGACAATCCTCTTGGTTGCATTCTTGAAGACCAAGTCCGCCGTTGGTGGGCATTTAAAGGTCAAACTCAAAATCATCCTCATGATCCCATAGCAGTTCTTACAGCCCTCAATCCAGAACTGTTCGAATTTGAGCATTGTGATGTGCGGATTGGGGTTAGTGATCAAGATTTAGGCGAAAGCCGGCCAACTCATTGCGGGCAAGGAGAAGTTCGGATTGCCTCTCGCGTGGATGTTGAGGCAATCACGAAGGAATTGGTTACTCGACTCGCGTTACCGTCAGCAACTCTAGACTCGTTGCCAAATGAGTAGAGACCTGAACGTGATTGCACTGTTGAGGTTGCCAACTCTAAGCATTATGCTAAAGGGTCAATGTCAAACGAGGTTCCACCTTTTCTGGAATGCGACTGTCAAAGCAGAAGTCAGCTGCGCTCGAAACTAATCATGGGCATCTCTGCCAAGCTGGGATTAGTACTACAACGAGACTTTGACAGAACCTGTTTGAGAGGCTGAAGATAGGGATATGAGCAGAATAATCGAGCCAGTACTCTATACAGGGATAAGTGTTGCTGATGTGGCGGATACCGGGGACATGCTAG
>NZ_JBYCCV010000117.1:0-10938 GCF_057473825.1 Aliterella sp. E5.1 | reverse complement strand
TCTCCTTGAGGGCTTGCTGTAGATGAACGACTTGTTCCGACCTTAAAAAATTCTTGGCTGCTGGTGGCATAGTTACTTTGAATCAGCTTTACCTTTTTATTATGCAACTTTGATGCCGATTAGCTTAGCGTTCGCCTTTGTCGTGAAGAGTAAGCCAGCCCCAAGTATCAATGAAAATTTTAGCTGCCATAAAGTTCGTTGTCTAAATTGGCAGCCAGGGAACCATGAGCCACAGCGCCAATGAATTCTGCAAGGGGATCTACGGATTTATTAGATTCATTAGGCAAAGTTAATTTTTGAGTAGGAGAGAGGTGTTGAACATACTCCAACACCTCGATAAGTTGCTGCTCTGGCATTTGCTCAATTGCGTTGAGGAGTGTTTGTTTAGTAGTCATGAGAGTTGCTCAAGTTCGCTATTTATATATTGTGCCTACGTTTGATTAAAATTTGCAGAGCGACCGCACTTCCATTCATTAAGCTCAAGAAAAAACTTACTGCTTAATAAGCTATAAAGAGTATATCGTTTACTTCAATTTATTTTTCTGGTGCAAAACTCTCAAGCCTCCGACCCTACCGTTGCCAAACTACTGGAAGTTGATGCTGATTTATCAGTACAAGAAGTTGAATTAACACTTCAACTCCAATCAATTCAAGAAAAACGTCACAGTCTCAAAAACGTTATCAGCCTGTTTCCTCCGGTAGACAATGCCACTCCCACACCTGTAGCAACACCAACACCAGTTGTTGAAGATGTGGCAGACATTACTGAAGCGGCAACTCCAGAATTAGACGAGGTGACGACAGACACTACCGAAGCTGCGCCACAACCTCCAAAGCGACAAGGTAAGAGAAACTTATCCACTAACAGCGACAAACCAAGTAAGAAATCCGCACCCCCCAAGGAGACAGAGAAGGAATCAGATACTTGGCAGCAGTATCTGCGAGACGAGTTTATCACTGATAATTTGTCTGTTGCTGTTTTTGAAGTTATGCAGCAGCAACCAGAGCAGGTGTTAGAGATTACGGCAATACTAGATGCCATCTTTGTAGCGGAAACTCCAAAAGATGTCAGAAGTACGGCACGAGAACGTGTCTCAAATGTCCTTTCGGTTGGTGCGAAGAAAGGGAAATGGTATCGGGGAAAACTGGGTAAGTATAGTATGTCGAAAGCAGCCGTTGAGGACAGCGTAACCAGATAGAAGAGTGGGGTATAAAACTATGGATCATAATATAACTACATTATGATCCATTATTTTTAAGCAATATTTTTAGGCAAAATGATTGTGAATGTAGTACAAACTCCGAGCTTGGAATCTACACTAATTTGACATTCATTTCTTGTAACAATAAAGTCATGAGCAAAATATAAACTCCAGTGCCTTTGCCTTGAGGTTTAGTCGTAAAGAAAGTAGCGAAGATTTTATCTAAAATATTTTGCGGTATTCCTAAGCCATTATCTTGAATGCCGATCTCTACAGAATTACTTTCTACTAAGTTCTTTGTTTTTAGTAAGACTTCCGGTTTTAAATTCGGTTCAGCTAAACTCCTTTGGTAAGCAGATTGACAGGCATTGTTAACAACATTTATAAATAAACACAATTTTATTAATTGTGTTTATTAAACTTTAACTACTAACTTTAACATTTCTAGGCAGAACTATATTCACTGTAGTACCAATGCCTGGTTGAGAATCTACCTCGATTTGACCACCATGCCTCTTAACAATGAGATCGTGAGCGAAATACAAACCAACTCCAGTGCCTCTATCAGGAGTTTTCGTAGTAAAGAAAGGATCGAAGATTTTATCTAGGATATTTTCAGGTATTCCCATCCCATTATCTTGGACAGTTATCTCTACAGAATTCCTTTCGACCAAGTTCCTTGTTTTTATCGTGACTTCTGGCGTTAGAACTTGTTCAGTTAAAGATTTTTCGTAAGCTGCTTGGCAAGCATTATCGATAATACTTATTAAAGCTCTGCTAACATATTGAGCAATAAGATTGACTTGCCCAATTGAACTATCATAGTCAGTTATTAAACTAACATTAAAATCATTATATTTGTATTGTAAACTATAAGAAACTATTTTTATCGTTGATGACACTAGCTCATTAATGTCAATAAGCTGAGGAGGAAAAGCTGGACGATCTGTTGAAAAAGTCATACTTTGAATAGTCAATTCTATTCTTTTAGCTTGGCTTCTGATGTCTGTACTATTCTCAGTAAGTCCACTAATGATTTCTTTAATGTTTTCAACTACTTCTAATGGTAAATATTCATATTCTTGTTCAATTTCTAGCTGAAGATCCTTAGCCATTTTAATAACAACATCTGCAAGCCAAATTACGAAGTTAAGAGGATTATTAATTTCATGAGCGATTCCTGCCATCAGAGTACCTAGAGAAGCAAGTTTAGATTGAGTAATAAGCTGCTCTTGAACGTTCTTCAGTTGAGTCATAGATTCCTCTAGTTGCTGATTATTCAGTTTTAGTTCCTGAGTGCGTTCGGCGACCTTTACCTCCAAAGTTCGTTGGCGCTCGTTCAACTTAGTAATGTATGTATAGTTAGCAATTAATAAAGGAGATATAGTTAGAGCTAAAAAAGAGGGAACAACCGGAATCCACCAACCCCATAAAAAAGCTAAATAGCTAATAGTTATTACTGCAACTGCTGCTGCTAAACTGCTAGATATCAAATTCAGAAAAAACTTGGTAGCAAAGTTTTTTGGATCGCTAGTGTGCCACCATTTTCTAGCTAAAATAGTAATTAGTACGCTCCAACTTACAATCCATAATAGCTCTAGCGGCTCGTTTAAAGTTCTAATTAATGGTCTATTATTTAAAGCCGAATTAATAATTTGACTAGCTATTTGAGCGTGAAGTTCTACCCCAGGGATTTCAATTGGTGTTGTGTTTAGATTCCAGCTATAAGGAGTAGAAAACTTATCATCGTTTAAGCTTGAGGCAGTCCTACCGATTAAAACAATGCGATCGCGCATCAAGTTGTTAAAATTCTTCCCCGCTAAAACATCAGTAATTGATACTCTAGTAAAACTTTGATGGGGGTTGCGGTAGTTAAGTAAGATTTGGTAGCCGCCTGAGTCCGTGCGGACGTAGCTACCAGCGTTTTCCTGTAACGGTCTATATACTGTATCTTTTATTTTCATGCAGCAATCATCAACAGTTTTTGGGCTAATGCCTTGCTGTGCTAGATAACTGAGGGCAAGAGCTACTCCTAAAGTTTGTCTTTGATTAGGAAATAATAGAGCGCGACGGACTACACCATCTCCATCTAATACCGTATCAGCCGCAGCAACTTGGTTTAGCTGTTTGAGGATAGGTGGTGGGGCGATTACTGGATCGTACTTGTCACCGACTACTTTTTCTATACCAATGAGGTTAGGTGTAGTTTTAAATACTTGAGCTAGTTGTGCATACCCCTCACCTACTGGTACGTCTCGGAAAAAGTCTAATCCAATCGCTCGTGGTTTTTGCTGCTTAATTTTTGTTAGCAGTTGGGCTAGTAGTTCGTCTGATAGCGGATCTGCGGATTTTAGAATCTGAATGTCTTTTTCTTCAAATCCGACAATTACAATTCTCTTATCTACCGTTTCAGGAGGACGCAGTTGGAAATATATATCTAATGCCGTCCACTCTAAAGGCTGCATCCAACCTAGAGCGCGTACTGCAAGTATGGCTGTGATTGGAAATATAGCCACAAGATACCAGAGCAAATTTGATTTTAATTTACGCATAGTCGAGTTGGGCGTTTCCCGTGAATACTTTTACTGATTGCTAATAGTATTAGCCTGCTGCAACTGCTGAACGCTGACTGTTGGCATTCCCACTTGATTTAACAACTTAGAAAAGTACCAGAACGTTACTTTGCTTTGCGGATTTGCCTTATAACCGATGTAGCTACTGTTGAGCGCATCATACCAGATCCCTGACTGGGCATAAACCAAAGTACGTTTTTGTGGCTCTTGACCTGCCTCTGCAAGCGTTTGGGTAAGTTCAGGAGTGATAGCTATGCGCTTAATCGAGCTATCAGCATAGCTGTTTTCTGAGGGACGCTCTTTGTTACACACTAAAGATACTGTCCAACGGTACTCTTTGCCCAATGCCAACCCAGGAACATGTGATGGTAACTCTAATTGCACAACACCTGGACGCTTTACCTTAAAAGAGCGGTCTACAATCGGCTTTGCTACCCCTGGTTCTACCAGAGTGAATCGCACAGGCAACGTTGTATTTGAGACGTACAAAAAGAACGTTGGACGAGCCGATACAGTCAAGGGAATGTGGTCGTCGGGGACTAAAAGTTGCAAGTTTGTATTCCCAGACTGGTCGCATCCTCTCGAACCTGCCCCTTTAGTCCGTGATGTCTGACTTGAACCTGCTGGCGGAATGTAAATCTGGGCAGTTTGAGCAGAAACTTTTTTACTAAAGTTTACCGTTCGTCCTATTATAGGTACATTAATTGCATCAATTTCTGGCATTACAAATACTGTAAAACCAAACAGTAATAAAGCAACTTTTAAGGAATATCTCATTTTGGAAAGGCAAATTTTATTCGAGTAAATTATTACATAAATTTTATGCTCAAAAGTAAGCGATCGCGCTTCAGGATTTTAATTCTCTTTTTACTGAGTATCAGTTTTTGCCTTCTGCTCAACTTAATACTAATAAATCCATTACAGTCGCAAGCCTTACCCACAAACACACAAACAATTACTACAGCCTATGACTATTACAAGTCAAAACACTACGATAAAGCGATCTCGCTCTGGCTTGAGGCTTTAAAATCAGCCCCAACTGAGACAGTTAAAGCTAACATCCATAATAATCTAGCATCTGCTTACCAGCTTTTGGGTAATCCAACCGAAGCTGTAAGGCAATGGGAACAAGCAGCTAAAATTTATCAGCAACAACCAGATAACCAGTCGCGCTCAATGCTAGCTAAAACGCTAATCGATCGGGCGCAAGTTTATAACGATCTCGGTCAGTTTCGCGCCTCAATACCGTTGGTAGAAAATGCAATTTTAATCGCCCAAGAAGCTCGAAACAAAGAAGTTGCTACCGTAGCCCAAGGGGTATTAGGAAATGCTTACGCTCTAGCTGGGGACTATGATAAATCTCTAGCAGCTTATCAATCTAGCCTTAACTTAGCTCAAGAACTAGGCAATGCTAGATACACAACTATTGCTCTCAACAATCAAGTTAACCTTTTGCAAGCTCGTCAGGGGCGGTACTTAACTCAATCACAATCTGCCCAGCAGGAAAAAGATACTCAAGAAAAGGCTCGTTTAGCTGCGCTAGTCCAGCAAGATCGGCGTGCTGCTCTTGCTGCTGCCAACCGCGCTGTTGCCTTGGGTCAGACTGTTGGTGGTATACCTCAAGTTAAAGCTTTGCTCAATATAATTGCCCTCTCATCACAACAGGATTTAGTTGCCAAGTACAATCAGCAGGCACTCTCTATCCTTGATGATTTGCCTCCTTCTCGTAGTAAAGTCAATGCTCTTATTCAATTAGCCCAGTACCAAACAGGCGGAGAAAAGATTAACAGTTTAGAAACTGCTAGCAATATTAGTGCAAATCTTAGCGATTTTCGTACTCAATCTTTTGCGCTAGGAGCTTTAGGTCACATTTACGAGCAATCGGGACAACTACAACAGGCAATGAAGTTGACGCGCCAAGCCCAAAGTGCGGCAGAGAGCGTCAGCGCCTTTGACAGCTTGTATCGCTGGCAGTGGCAGGCAGGACGCATTTATCGAGCCAGCAGTTCGCCTAGTGAGGCAATAGCGTCCTACAAGCAAGCAATCACTACTTTACAACGTATCAGAGGTGATATTGTTAGTGCTAACACCGACTTACAATTTGATGTTCGCGATTCGGTTGAACCTGTCTACCGAGAACTCATGGCATTGCTGCTAGACAAGGGACAAGCAACGGAGGCGCTTTCTGTCTCCCAATTGTTGAAGTTAACCGAACTGCAAAGCTTTTTTGGCGACGAGTGTTTGCAGGTGAAGACAGCCCTCAGTACAACTCAACAACCTCTCAGAGGTAAAGAAGCTATAATCAATTCACTTATTTTGAGCGATCGCACTTATCTCATCTTACGTTTACCGGACGGTACGCTCAAAAGCTATCCGGCAATGCTATCAGCAAAGCAGATGCAAAGCGAGATCGAGCAATTTCGCGCTGCATTAGAGGATTTTGGAACTAACGCATATCTTCAACCAGCACAAAGGCTCTACAATTTGCTGCTCCGTCCTATGGCAGCAGACTTAGCTAAAAGTAAGCCCAGTACCCTAATTTTCATCAACGATGGTGTACTGCGAAATGTGCCGATGGCAGCATTACACGATGGTAAGCAGTTTCTTGTTCAAAAGTATGCCATTTCTACAAAGTTGGGTTTAAATCTCAGCGCTCAAGCACAGCCAGAAGTTCAGAAACAAGAAGCGTTAGTATTTGGCTTAACAGTTAAAGTTCCACCCTTTGCTCCCCTACCTCATGTTAATGCTGAAACTGAAGCTGTACGTGATATCTTAGGTGGCAGTAGATTTTTAGACCGAGAGTTTACTTTAGCTAACTTGGAAAAGCAAATTCAAAAGCCGAAAAACTACTCAGTTGTCCACTTAGCAACTCATGGTAAATTTAGAGGCACGGCAAACAGCACTTTCTTACAAGCCTACAACCACCGCATCTCTTTGCGGGAATTTGAAGATGTCCTTTTAGCTATCAAAGAACCTATGGACTTGCTTACTCTTAGCGCTTGTCAAACTGCGGCTGGCGATAACCGCTCGACTTTGGGTATTGCTGGGCTTGCTGCGCGTACAGGAGTTAAAAATGTTTTGGCTAGTTTGTGGTTTGTCAACGATGCTGATACAGTGCCACTGATTGAAAACTTTTACTCTCATGTGCGTCAGCCAGGTACAACTAGAGCAGAAGCGCTTAGAAAGGCTCAGTTAAGTTCAATTTCTAGCTCTAAGAGTCATCCTGCTAAATGGTCTAGTTTCATTTTAGTTAATAGTTAAGTGATGCAAGGAACAAAAAGATTTCTTACCTAAAGTTAGTATGTTGAAACAATGTCAATAAGCGACAGCTTTTCCTGCTTTTTTGCGGGGATCGTTAGCTCCAATAAACGTGCCAGTTTCAGGGTTTATTAAAATTGACTCAGATGCACCCCAGTGAGTAAAAGGGACAACTCTATATCCCATTTCCCATAAACCTTTGACAGAATTAGACTTTAAAGCATACGGCTCAGTGATTACTACATTAGGTAGTCCTTGATAGTGAAAACGCGGAGCGCTTACAGCTTGTTCAATATTCATGCCATAATCGATCACATTAGTAATAACTTGTAAAACAGTAGTAGGAATTGTTGATCCACCAGGACTCCCTGTTACCAGAAAAATTTTACCGTCCTTGGTGACAATGGTTGGACTCATAGAACTAAGCGGTCGCTTACCAGGCGCTATTGCGTTAGCGTTACCCTGTACTAAACCAAACTGGTTAGGTGTTCCAGGCTTAATCGCAAAGTCATCCATTTCGTTGTTAAGGAAAAATCCCGTATTGTTAGCGATTACGCCTGCACCAAAGTAGGAATTAATTGTGTAAGTTACAGACACTGCATTGCCATAGCGATCGGCAATGGAATAATGTGTTGTATTCGTCCCCTCATTGTTCGCTATTCCAGAGTAAACACGGCTTGGGGAAATAGCTTGTAGTTTAGGGATCTTACTACGAAGGGAAACTGCATACTCTTTTGATAAAAGCCGTTCAACAGGATTTTTGACAAAATTCGGGTCGCCTAAGTAGGTATTACGATCCGCGTAAGCGTACAGCATAGAGGACAGCATCAGATGCAAGCTTTTCGAGGAATGCCAACCCAGTTGTTTTAGTTCATATCCATGTAAAATATTCAGCATTTGGCATAAAGTCGTGCCACCACCAGGAGGCGGAGCAGAAATTATTTCGTACCCTCGATAATTGCATTTTACTGGGCGATCTTCTGTTACTTCATATTTGGTAAAATCTGCTTTTGACAATATGCCACCGTTAGCCGAACTTGCTTTAACAACTTCATCAGCGATTGCTCCCTGATAAAAAGCATCTTTTCCCCGCGCAGCAATCAGGCTCAAAGTTTGGGCTAGATCCTTTTGCACCAAAACTTCACCTGCACGGTAAGGAGCTTTACTATTTTTCAAAAAGATAGCAGCAACATTTGACTGTTCGGCAAATCTTTTTTTATTCGTATTTAAAATACTGATATCCCCTGGCTGCAATACAAAACCAGCCTTTGCTAGCGCTATCGCTGGAGCCATTACTGAGGAACGATTTTTAGTCCCAAATTTTGATAAAGCATAATCGAGTCCAGCCACAGTCCCAGGGACACCAACTGCTAAATAACCTTTGGTACTCAATCCTTTAATTATTTTACCTTGCTTGTTCCGATACATATTAGGAGTGGCAGCTAGAGGAGCCTTTTCACGGAAGTTAATAAAAACATCTTTTCCGCTTGGCTGATGAATCAGCATGAACCCACCGCCACCAATATTTCCACAACATGGATCGGTTACAGCTAGAGCATATCCCACTGCAACAGCAGCATCAATTGCATTACCTCCTTCTCTAAGAATTTGTAATCCTACCTCAGATGCTTTATGCTGTGTTGTAACAACAACACCTTCATTACCTGTTACGGTAGGTCGTAATGACTGTAAATTGTCTTGCTTGCACCCAGATAGCGTAGAGTTTCTGCACCCAAGATAGCTAGCTAAGTTATAGGCATGAACGAAGGGATAATAGATACTACCGAAAATAGCCATATCTAAAATAACTGCACAGCTAATGAACACAGAACCAAATGTTAGTATTCTAAGGATTTTGAAGTTGCTACGCTTTTTCATAAATTAAATCGGTGATAAAGATGATATCTAAATGGTGTTTGAAGAGAATAGGCTACGTCCAGATTTTTACTTTATTTTACTTATCACTTGCTAGTTCAACTACTGCACAAATTGTCCCAGATACAACTTTGCCTATTGATTCCTCGGTTGAGAAGGAGGGAGGTAATACAACGATAATTAATGGAGGTACAGCCGAAGGTAGTAATTTATTTCATAGTTTCGAGCAGTTCAACGTCACTACAGGTACTACAGCTTATTTTAATAATGTTGTCAATATTCAAAATATATTTAGCAGAATAACCGGAAATTCAGTTTCTAGTATTGATGGAATGCTTCGAGCCAATGGTAGTGCAAATTTATTTCTAATCAATAGCAATGGAATTATTTTTGGACCTAATGCTACCCTTAATATTGGCGGTTCATTTTTAGCTACCAGTGCAAATCAGATCAACTTTGCTGATGGCACTCAGTTCAGCACAAAGCCTGCTCAAACGGCTCCTCTATTAACAGTAAGCGTCCCAGTTGGTTTAAATCTAGATAGTAGTGCGGGAAAAATTATAATACAGGGGTCAGGGCATAGTTTAGTAGGGCAAAACTTTAGACCTGTTACTGGTACTAATCAATTATTAGGCTTAAAAGTACAGCCTGGTAATAACATCTTTTTAGTAGGTGGCGATGTAGAGTTAGCAGGAGGTTTATTGACAGCGCCAGGCGGTCACATTGGGATTGGTAGCGTCAACAACGGAACAGTCGCTCTAAATCTAGATAACCCTGATTGGACTTTAAATTACAATAAAGCATTAAACTTTGGAGATGTTACATTATCTACTAGATCCTTAATTGATACTAGCGGATTTGGCAGTGGATCTATTCAACTACAGGGCAACAACATAAGTCTTGCTGACGGATCGGTAATTATTATTCAAAATCAAGGTTTGCTACCTTCAGGAGCAATAACTTTAAGCGCTTTAGATTCAATCCAAATAAGTGGTACAGATCCTATTGCTAAAATTCCAGGTAGCATCCGCACTGAAACTTTAACATCGGGAAAGGGGGGAGATATTGTAATTTCTGCACCTAAGTTAACACTTATAGAAGGTGGAGCAATTAATGCCATTAGCTATAGCGCTGGTGAAGCAGGAAACATCTTTTTAAGAGCTTCCGATTCTATACAAATAATTGGAAATTCGCCCCGAAGTTTGGTAACGGCAAGTACCATTAACTCTCTTGCTTTTAGTGATGGTGATGCTGGTAACATCTTAATAGAAACCAATAATTTCACCGCTAGAGATGGTGGGATATTAGTATCTAATACTGCGGGAAATGGTGCTGGAGGAAATATTCAAGTAGACGCAAAACAATCTATAGAGTTAGTAGGAGTTCAATCAAGTACACTCGCACCTAGCTCTATTGGCGCGTCAACTTCTGGTATGGGTAACGCAGGTAGCGTCATACTTAATACAGGAAAGCTATTAGTTGAAAGTGGTGGGCGAGTTGATTCTTCTACTGTAGCTTCTGGTACGGCTGGAAGTATCAATATTAACGCTTCAGATTCAGTAGAGGTTAAAGGGACAGTTCCTAATTCACGTAACCCTAGTCTAATAATTTCATCAGGTAATATTTTGGATGAAAGTTTACGTGCAAGTTTCGGACTATCTGACGAAGCAGCTTTAACAGGAGATTCTGGTAACTTAAAAGTTACAACTAGGAAATTAGTTGTTAGAGATGGAGGTTTAATTAGTGTTAATAACGAGGGATTAGGTAATGCTGGAATACTAGAAGTTTTCGCTGACTCTGTTTTTTTGGATAATAAAGGTGGTATTACAGCAGCTACTGCCTCTGGTCAGGGTGGAATACTCTCAGTAGAAACTGAGCGTTTACAGCTAACTAATAACAGTAATATAGCAATCCTAGATGAGTTGAAGAAAAGTGAGTCTTAAACTATTGTGAATGATGGATGTAGCATTTTAGAACTAATTGAACGATGGACGAACTGGTCAAGTTTATTGAGAGTAATCCTGATGCTA
>NZ_JBYCCV010000116.1:0-10940 GCF_057473825.1 Aliterella sp. E5.1 | reverse complement strand
TTACTTTCTGCTTGACTGTCTCTAGGTCTAGATGAGGACAGGCTTGCGTTACTTGACTCCTGTACATTTATCTTTGCCAAAGTTCTCTCTATTTAATACTCTACTACCTCTGACCACAACTTAGTATCAGGATTGATTTGGCGCGGAGCGTAGACATTGCTGAAGAGCTAGAAACTCTTGTTGAGCGCACAAATCAAGCGATCGCACTTGTCAAGCAACAATCATCAACTACTGCCAAGTCAAATGTTAATTTATCCCAACTTCCAGACTTACGACGGCGGGGAAGATTTACTTGGAACAAGCAAACGCTCACACTATACGATCGCCGACGAGAACGTCGCTACCAAGCCGATCTCTATCTTTCTCAAATCGATGCAGTAGCGCCAGTAATTGTCATCTCTCACGGTTTAGGCTCAGAGCGAGAAACCTTTGCATATCTAGCGCAACAACTGGCTTCCTACGGCTTTGCTGTAGCGGTTCCCGAACATCCAGGTAGCAATGACGAACAATTACGATTACTTTTAGCTGGCAGATCCAATCGCGTAACCGAACCCAACGAATTTATTAATCGTCCTCTAGATATAAAATATTTACTAGATGAACTAGAACGCCTAGATGCTGCGAACCCCAACTTACAGTTGAATTTACAACAAGTAGGAGCGATCGGTCAGTCTTTTGGGGGCTACACAGTCCTGGCGCTAGCAGGTGCTGACCTTAACTTTGAGCAATTGCAAGCAGATTGTAGCAATCTGGAAAATTCTTTAGATGTATCGCTACTACTCCAGTGTCGAGCCTTGGAATTGCCTCAGGCTGACTATAATTTACGCGATCCTAGAATTGACGCAGCGATCGCTATTAACCCAATTACTAGCAGTGTCTTTGGCAAAGCTGGGTTGAGTAACATTAAAATTCCAGTAATGATCGTCAGCAGTAGCGCCGATAGAATTGCTCCGGCTTTAGCAGAACAAATTTTGCCTTTTACTTGGTTGAATAACCCAGAAAAATATCTTGTTTTACTTGAGGGTGGAACTCACTTTTCTACCCTGGGCTTTAGCAATCCAGAAACAGACCCCATACCTATCCCGGCTCGAGTTATTGGTCCAGATCCAGCGATCGCGCGTCGCTATATTAATACTTTGAATGTAGCTTTCTTCAAAACCTATCTCACTGGAGCGTCCCTATACCGACCCTATTTAACCGCAACTTATGCCCAAACTATTAGTAGAGAGCCTATAAAATTGAGTTTGGTGCGATCGCTAGATTTGGCACAACTAGAAAATTAGTGGTTGTCAGTAACATTAAAACCGTGTTTCATACTCAACTAAGGCTCTACTCTCACCAGAAAAATTAGTTGAACCTCGCACTAATAAATCATCATTCAAACGGTAAAGTAGATTGAATCGGAAGGGTTGGTCGGCAGCAACTACCCCGGAGGCAGAAACAGAAAAGTTATCCGTGACATCAAATACTCCCTCCACCGCTAAACTAAGTACCGTAGCTTCTGATGCTGGATCGGTGACAATAGTAGGAAACACGCGCACTTCACTTAGTCCAATAGCTTCACCTATCTGATTAAAGTTACCTTGGAGGTTTGTAAACAAAGCAGAACCAGCTAAGTTGAGCAGCCCTAATGTACTATCTGCTTGACCCAGAGTATTTACAAAGCTACCGCCAATTAAGGCAACAATTTCTGACTCACTACGGCTAGGATCGCTAGTCAATTCTAAATTTTCGGTTAATTCATCGGCTGGGCCTGTAACTCTTGCTTGAATGCGAACCGTCTCAAAACTCCCAAAACTTGTTATTGGCACGTCAGCAATCTCACCAGACAAAGGCGAACTGAGAATTGGGCTGCGAGTGACTTCTGGAACCCTAGCAACTAGCCGGATATCTAAAATGGGGTTGAGTCCTCCACTAGGAGTAAATATAGCGGTTTGTTCGTAGCCACGATCTAGGGTGAACTGAGTAGTAAATAAATTCACTTGTCCTCCCACCAAACGAATGACTCCTTGGGGGCGGGGATTAGCTAAAGTGCCAGTAAGCGTGATGTCGCCTTCGGCTTCAAAGCTAACTAAAGGCTGACGGGTGACACGCACATCTTCGCCCAAAATCAACTGTAGACTTGTAAATTCTAAAGTTTCACCGCTTTCAGTTCCATCCTGCACTCCTGGCTGGACTGGTGCAGAAGTAACAGTAGGGGATTCTCCAAGCGATACTTGACCATCCATTAACCGAATTGCGCCGCCGATTGCCGGATCTAGCGCTGTTCCCGTAACTACAACATTGCCACTGACACCTCCTCGATATAGTCCTCTAAGATTCAAGTTTAAGTTGTCTAGAGACACTGTGAGAGGATTGGTTACGGCTTGCTGATACCAAGTTGCGTTCTAAAAAATCATCCTTAATTCAGGAAAAGTGGCTATACCCCAGGAACCCTGCTGCTATGTCGGAGCGCAACTTAGTATGACTTGCAAAAATTGGCAGAATTCCTGCCGCCGTCAACTGTCCTTGATTGTATTGTGCTTGAAGATTTTCCACGATCGCGCGATCGCCCTCAAACCTGACTATCCCTGTAACATCGGTCAGTGGTTCTGGTAAAGCCTGAGATTGCAAGGTAGCATTATCAACGGTAGCGATTCCCGTGACCACTGGTCGATCCAACGTGCCTTGTACGGTTATCTCTAATTCTCCCTGACCTTCTACCCAAGTTACGCGATCGGTAAACAAGTTTAGCAGTGCCAAACCTTCATCTTGAACATCAACATTTAAGCTGATTTGATTGCTATCGGGCTGGACTGAGGTAAAGGGAAGCCCCACAGGTACGCTACCTATAACTTCAATCGGTTCTGTCCCACTGACTAACACGGTGCTGTCAAAATTTAAACGAGCATTGTTATAGTTAAGACTCAGTTGGGCTGCTTGCACCGCCTGCTCGTTCAAAGTACCTTCTACTAGCCTTACCTCTCCTACTGCCCTGGGATTATCTAAACTACCTGCTAGGGTTACTTGAGCATTTAGTTCGCCAGCAACTTCTACAGGTAATTCTGGCAAGAAAGGTTCTATGGTTGCTACAGGTACGCTTTCTACTTGCAGTTGTCCCGATAATTCTTCTCCCAACTGTCCTGTAAATGCCAGAAGCCCGTCACCCAAATCAATTCTGAGCGGTAGCAGTGTCAAAACGCCATTTTCATAAGTACCTCTAGCAATAGCTTCGTCAATAGCATACTCGCCCCATTCCCAATCTTGACCTAAAAGAATGAAATTGACATCTAACCCAGACTGCAAAGAGCCAGCTACAACAATTTCTCCACTAATCGTCCCGTCTAATTGAGCAAGTTCTGGTAGTGGTGATGCCTCGTCACTCGGCATCCTCTGTTGCTCTAATAAAACTTCAATTTCTGAAAACCGCCGCAGTTGCGTTAATAAAGAGGCTTTAGGTAAGCCAACAGGGACAGGACGAACCACCTCAGCGTCAGCAAAAACTGGTGGTTGCAATCCTCCAGAAAAGTCTTGCAAATCGTAGACCGCCAGCGCTTGTAAGACATTCTCAATTTTGGCTCGGTCAAAGCTAATTTGAAACTGGCTTTCGCTGACGGTGGATAAGTTGCCACTTAGGGCTATACGACTGTCACCTAGCTGCAAGGCTCCCTCTGTCAAGCTGATAATTCCATCGGCAAAACTAAAGCGCCCTTGAAATTTATCGGCTGTAATTCTACCAAATCGAGGTTGAGCGACTTCTATATCTCCTACTGCTGTAGAATCGGCTAAATTAATCTCTACGTTCCCCGATAATTCTCCGGCAACTTGCCCCAAATCAGCAGTAGCGCCAGGGATAAGATTTTGGAGGATAGCTACAGGAAAGTCTTGGACATTGACAAGTAGGTTCTCGCCCTCAGTTCTACCTGTTGCTACGGCTTCATCTTGGCGGACAGTAAAGGAAACCGGGCGATTATTCCCATCAAGATTTACTGCAATCCGGTCTTGTGTCCCCGTTACCTCTAATTGCGTTCCTTGTCCTGGCTGAAATTCTAAGTTTCCTGTTAAAACTGGGTCAAAGGCTAGATTATTTACCCTCAAGTTCTGGAGTCGAATATCGCCTACCACATTTGGGGCTTGCGGCGTTCCGGTAATTTGCCCTGTAAAATCCGTTTGACCTGCCAGCGTGACGTTACCAGGAAGCTCAAAGGGGAGATTTTGGAGGTTGAGATCCTGCGCCTGTACATTTAGATTCAGTCCAGCGATTTGAGGTGCTGCTCCTTCTAAGCGAATGGGGATAGTTCCTTGGGCGCTCAAACCGGGGGCGGTTGCTTGTTGAACTACAATCTGTTCGCCATTCCATCGTATTTGTGCAGTCAGGGGTTGCTCGATAAATGCTAATCCTTGGGAAAAACGCACCTGTCCTTGGGCTTGAATGTCAGATAGCTCAAAAGAATCCGTATTTCCTGCTAAACGCAAATTACCCCTAAGTTGTCCCCGCAAGTCCTCCGATAACTGATTGAGTTGTAATTGAGAAATATTGGCAGCCGCTTGCCAAGAACCATCATCAAGGTCGATGTTATTTAGGCTAACTGTTCCTCCGGCTACATCAAGGCTTGCTTGTCCTTCGACTTGGATGTCTGCAAGCTCAAAAGAAGTTCCCGATAGGCGTAAATTGGTGCTAAGTTGTCCTTCCAACCCTTCAGAAAACTGGTTAAGAGCTACCCCAGAAGCATCAACCACTGCTTGAAACTGACCGTCGGTAATCTCTCCGCTTGCCTGAACTGTACCACCCGCTACCTTGAATGCAGCATCTCGTAATAAGATGTTTCCGCCATTGGTAACGACAACTTCTGCCGTCCCAGGGTAGGTAGCTTCCGGTGCTTGCACCTCTATCACTGTCTGGAGATCACCCGTTGAACCTGTAATTTCAGCCTTTGCTGATACATCACCAATAGTGATGGGAAGCGAAGCATTATAAAGTTGGGCGATCGCATCTGCTGGTACATTTTTGGCTGACAGATCGAAATCTAAGCCTCTTTGAGCAGTAAGATTGATGCGACCATTTCCAGTAATCTGACCGCCAGCAACTGGGAAAGCTTGAATATTAGTAAATGTTAGGGTATTTGCAAGCCTAAAGTCAGTGGTTATTTTCTTAAAAGTTACGCGATCAATTTGTGTAGGCTTGATGGTACTAACAGTCCCTGACACAATTGGTTGGGAAATAGCCCCGGTTACTTGCAAATTAGCTTGCACTGCTCCAGCAATTTTGACTGGAGGTTTAATATTAAATGTGTTGAACAAGTTTCCGACAGTAGCCGATCGCACAAAACCAGTAAGATTGTATCCTTTCTGAGTATTGATAGTACCGTTAATCTGGGTAGGCAAGCTACCATAGCGCGTACTTACATTTTCTAAGGCTATTTGTTGCCCTTGAAAAGTTAACATCCCCTGGGTATTTGTGAATTGTTGGGGAACTTGAGCAATTTTAGCCGTGACATTCTCCAGTTGAGCCGTTCCCTGCAACGATACTGGTTGATTTGGTCGCAATTGCACCTTTAGATCACCATCTACTCGACCCCTCTGGATATTTAGAGGTAATTTGATTAAGCGATCAATTTCCGTCGCTAACAAGTTCTCAGCTTGGATTGATAAGTTGGTTTGCTGACTTTGAGGACGAAATTCTCCCTCTATTTTCAGATTGCTTTTTTGACCAGATTGAGCCGCCAATTGAAAGGTAATCCGTTGATTGTTCTCTAAAAATCTAGCTACGCCGCTAACTTCATCAAAGGTAACTGGAACTCTAGAATTACCTGGTTCTGGAGTAGGAACCAATACTATATCAGCATTACGAACTCGAATAGCCTCCAGTTGAATTGCGATCGCACCCGAACCCTCAGTAGTAGCAATATCAGTTTCTACCCAAGTACCATCTTTTTCCTGTTGGATGTAAACATTGGGCTGGACTAACGTCGCTTCTAGCTCTAAGGTCTGATTTAGTAACAGTTGCCAAAAGTCAAAATTTACTTCTACAGATTGAGCAACAAGGCGATCGCGATCTGTAGGGGTTGCAGGTATTGATAATGAGTCAAACTCAATACTATTGAAAGAAACAGATTCTACTTCTCCCAACTGTATTGGACGCTTTAGCGATCGCCTAAGATTTCTTTCAATCAACGGAGCCAATTGATTGTGGACAAAGTGCCAACCCCACCAAGCACCGCCGATAATTCCTACTAACAAAGTTAATCCTAGAGCAATAACAGGGCGACTTAGCAGTAGAAGTCGTAAACGATGATGCGAACTAGAATGCGGTTCGTTATCTGAAGAATTTGGGGAGTGCGTCATCTCAATCTAACCATTCAATTAAGCCAAGCGAAGTAGCACCTCCTACCAGATGAGCGCCAATCAAGTTCACATTTGCTAATACTACAAAAATATCTAGCGAACGAATCACATTTTCCGGTCTATAAACTGCTACCCCTTGGGGGATTGCTAAAGAGCGTGCGAGTAGTGCGATCGCGGTTATTTCAGATGCTAAAAACGCTAATAGTAGTCCTACAGCACTAATAATCAACCCAATTTGTAATACTCGAACTACGTCTTCTCGTCTCGGTTGAATTTCTATATCTGGTGATTGCAAGCGTCGAGCTAAACGTCTATAACGAAAAGCGAAATAAATTCTCACAGCCAGTATTAAAATTCCTACTGTTCCTAAAAAGATGCCCAATCCAACTGCGGGATTATCTGTTTGTGTAGTAGTAGAGTTGCGACTAAAAATAGCCAACAACAAAACTATTCCCGAAAAGCCTCCCAGCGCTAACTGTATCCAAAAACTAAATCGGCTGACTATGCGAAAAGTAGCAGCGAATTTTTGTTTAGTTGGAGCAGGTAAATAGGAATTTAATTTATTTGATGTATTCATGATTGTTAAAGGAGAAATGAGGTGATTTTTACTACTTCAATTAGATGTAGCAGGGGGTAATTGTTCTGGCTTGATTGTAAGAGTTTGAGTTAAACCGTTCCTCTGTAATTGGATAGGGATGGTATTGCCTAAAGGCGTTGACTCTACTTGGTCTTGTACTTGCTCGGCGTTTTGAATTTGTGCTTCTTTAATTTGAGTAATAATGTCACCTGGACGTAAACCAGCCCTTGCTGCTGGAGAGTTACGCGCTACATCCACAACCAAAACTCCCTCATTCCATCATTACTAACAATAAATCCAGAGCCAACACCGCGTTGAACTCGTTGCTGGGGCGGGAGGAATTCTTGACTAAAAAAACGAAAACGCTCAATTATTGGATTACCAAAGCTTGACGGTACATCTACAGTCCTAGTAGCGTCAAGTCTTACTACTGCTTGCCCTACGTCTTGGACGACATTAGCAATAAAGTTGAGATTGTTCGGCGCAGCCGTTTGGGGCACAGGTTGTTGGGGCGCAATAGTAGCTCTTTGTCGCGTATCGACGCATCCACTGCTACTACCGACTATTAATACCGCCATATAGAACGCAGGCTGGTTAATAAAGTGTTTTATCTTCCTACTTAGTTGCCTTCGTTTCATCTTGAGTTCCTTGCAACACTGCGATATCCAATAGCTAGCTTTTGCCCGCTATTAAATTAATTAGTAGATGTCTAAGGAGCGCGATCGCTATTTAAACAAGTCTGCATCATAGCTAGTTCTAAATTTTAGGCAGCGATCGTGGAAAACTAGGGGAGATTGTACTTTTGGCAGAAGATCCTACTTAAGGCTGAGGCTGCCAGGTATTTCAAGTATGTCTGAGGTAAAGGGTTTTAGTAATAACTAGAACTCTCCACGAGTTTTCCACTATTTGACTTTAAGTTTTAAGCTATGTTCGCTCTAAACCTAAACCATGAAAATTCATAACATAGGGTCAAATAACTTGCTCTAAATCCACATCTTCTAGTTGAAACATCAATAATTTCTTAATTTTAAAGCCGCGCGATCCAGAGGATAAAGACAATTCTTATACTAAAATTTTTTCATCCTTGGTCAAGATATCAAGTTGGTATATGAGTAGTTTTTTTTGAATACCGAAATAAACTAGAAAAAGCACGAATTTCTAGAAAAACTAAGTATAGAAATTAACTTCAGATCGGCTTAGAAGCAAATATTGAATTGAAAAAGTCCCACAAGTTGAGGAAATAATTATGAAAAGATCCAATCGGTCAAAACCAAACAAAGCTAGAGTATTGAACAGTGTCTTTGGTGGTTTGTTACTTGGTTTGCCAACTATTCCTTTGGTAGCAGTAGCACAGCCTGCCCAAGTTCTCAACCCTTGCCCCAAAATTTACTACGAAGAACCTTTCAACAATAGAAACTTAGTACCAGAAGGCTGTCCACCGAACGCAGTCACTCAAAGGCTGAGAGGCACAACCGATCCCTTGACGGTGAACCAACAGCCAAGTGATACCGTTGCTGGACAAAGAAGCCCAGGTCTGCCGGGAGCAAATCGGACACCCAATGCCATTGTTCCAGCAGATGCCCCAACTACACCTAGTCAGCCTGGAGTATGTGTTAGGGGAAATCTGCCAGCGACAACTAATCCTCCTGGCACACCAACAACTCTACCCGTAAAACCACCATTACCAGAGAATCGCAGCCAAGCAGTTGCTACAGTAATGCCCATGAATGGCACAGTTAGTGTGAGATTAAAAAACAACACTAATGCGCTTGTAACTTATGAAGCAGTTGGATATACTCAACGTCGAGTTTTACCAGGTGGGCAAGAAACGGTATTGCGAAACTTACCTGTACCTGTAACGGTGACATTTGTGCGGCAAGATGACGGTTTTGTAGAAGCCTTGCCCCTGTCTGCATCTAAAGATGGAGTATTAGAGGTGGGCTTGAGTGAAGATGCCAGCCCCCTCGATAGCAACCAGGGCGTTCTCAGAATTCAAAAAGATGGTCAAGTTTTCTTGAACTAAATTAGTTGAATCAACCAGAGACGTAGAAATTCACGTCTCTAAATCCGCTAATTATCTACTGGCACAGTAGTAGCGCAGAAATCAAGATATTATATTAACACCATAGGGTGTAAGGAGATTTTCTCAATGTTGAATAAAGTTTGGAATACCAAAGGTGTGATCGCACTAGCACTAGCAGCAGTCATTCTTCCAGGTTGCACCAACCAGTTAGAAGCAAATAGACCCGCCGCTAATACACCTGCATCCCCGACAGGCAACGTGACAACAGAGGAAGTTACCGATAATACTGCTCAACTAATCGGTAAGACGGTAACTATAAGAAGCGAACCCGTCGCCAAAGTTGGTAATAGCACCTTCACAGTTAGCGACGAGGAATTTTTTGGCAATGAAACAATCCTGGTTGTAAACGCTTCAGGACAGCCCTTAGTTCTCCCTACTGACGATACAGAAGTTCAAGTGACAGGTGAGGTACGCAGATTTGTAATAGCGGATGTCAATAGAGACTACGATTTTCTAGATTTGGAGCCAAACCTCTATGTAGAGTACGAAGGTAAACCAGCAATTATTGCTCAATCTGTTGCACCCGCGCCTAAACCAGGGGAAATTACTTCAAATCCCAGTCAGTATTACAACAGAACTCTAGCTGTAACTGGTGAAATTGAAGAAGTCCTCAGTCCAACTTCATTTACCCTAGATGAAGATCAACTATTTGGTGCTAGCGATTTACTGGTGTTAGTAGCCAATCCTAGAACAACTACCGGAACAGCCAATAGACCAGTCAACAACGCAGTTAAAGAAAATGAGACTGTTGCCGTTACAGGTGTGCTTCGCCCCTTTGTTGTTGCTGACCTTGAAAGAGATTATGACTTAACTTGGGATTTAGATTTGCAAAAAAAATTGGAAGCAGAATACAGTACTAGACCCGTACTTGTCGTTCAATCGATCTATCCATCAGCAATTCCCGACGCTGCTAAATAAGTTTGCTTTGAGCAGAAATTTGGCATAGGCAGTGGTGAGTCCATAAATAATAACAGCGTATATGGTGCAAACTTGCATCTCTGCGCTGTGCGTATATTTATATTCTTTACGTTCAGAGGCGTTGCTGATTCCATAATGAAATCTGACAGATATAGAACTTAAAGCTCTAATTCTTTCGTATACAAATGCCTGAAAATCATCACAGTTTCAGCAACGCCCGTTCAAAAAATTACCGAGAAAAATTAGAGTATAGCAGCTTATGTGCATGGCGATGTCTACTAAAAAAAATGAAATCAGAATGAAATGCTTGTCTATCAAGCGATAGAGATTGTTATTGCCTCACGGGACAGAGATATAAGCGATGAGCAATTTGTATATTCTCGAACAAGTAAGTATTTGCCTAGGAGAGTTTTATGCCTCATCAACAATATCAAACCAGTATTGACGCTGCAATTCATTGTGCTTATGAATGCGAACACTGCGCCGATGAGTGTTTGGGTTCTATGCCAGAATGCGCCCGCCTTTGCGGTGATTGCGCTCAGATATGTTGGGCGATCGCAGTTATGAACTGCAATTCTCGTTTTATTCCAAATATCGTTCGTGCCTGTATAGATATCTGCGAAGCCTGTGCTAGCGAGTGCGAGAAGCACGATAACCCACACTGCCAGAAGTGTGCTAAAGCTTGCCGTCAAGCAGTGGAAGAATATCAAAAGATTTCAGGCATCGCCGCAGCAAGAGCATAATTGATTCCGAACTAACGATCGTTGGGGTAAACCAGATGATAAGACATGGTAAGGGACATATAGAACCCATTTGACATCTTTCCCTGGAAGGAAGTAACGTTAAGGCAAAAACATAATGCAGATGCCATGCCGTACCAGAGCAGCCTCACCGACGAAGAGTGGAAAATAATAGAACCTTTACTACCTAAGATCCTACCGCCGAAGAAGCAAACAAGACCTTCTAACTGGAGCAAGCGCGAAATCTTGGATGGCATCTTTTATCAACTGAAAAATGGTTGTAACTGGCAAGACTTGC
>NZ_JBYCCV010000115.1:0-10983 GCF_057473825.1 Aliterella sp. E5.1 | reverse complement strand
CTTTGGACAAGGTTGAAGATGAACTTAGCTTAGGTCTATTAGAACTTTGTGCTGACCCAGACCGTCTTCGCTCTCTAACTTTCTTCCCTCCTCTATAGCTACTTTGTTAGAACGCAACTTGGTATAAGTGGTTATGTAAGAGCGATCGCAATACTCGTTTAAAAGAGTGTGTTGATATTATCCGCGCTTTGTGGCAAGGGGAAACTGTGACTCACAAAGGTTTAGTTTGTGTTGAGGAAGCAAAACTCTACTCTCTTCCCGAAAGCCCACCTTTAATTATTGGTGCTGCCATCACCCCCCAAACTGCCGAATGGCTGGGAAGTTGGGCAGATGGATTAATTACTATTTCTCGCCCCTCAGAGAAACTTAAACAAGTCGTTGATGCTTTTCATCGAGGTGGTGGAGAAGGCAAACCAATGATTTTGAAAGTCCAGCTTTCTTACGATCGCACCGAGGAAATGGCACGACAAAAAGCCCATCAACAATGGCGCAACAATATTTTTAAAAATATTGTCATGTCTGAGCTTCGCACGCCGCAACAGTTTGATGCAGCCGGAGAATTTGTCAAACCAGATGAATTAAACGCTCACGTCCGCATTTCTGCTGAAGCGCAACAACATATCGAGTGGCTGCAAAAAGATATTGACCTAGGGTTTGATGAATTGATTTTGCACAATGTCAATCGCGAACAACAACAGTTTATTCAGGTATTTGGCGACAAAGTATTGCCAATACTAGCAAAAAGCTAAGGTAGTCTTAATATAGATAAGGATAATTGATTGACCCAGGAACGAGTGGCACATTCTGGTTTTCTATTTTGATTGTTTTTGTTACCAAGAGAATTAGCAAGTGAACTATGAAGAAAATTAAGTACGTTTTATTAAGCTTATTGGGGTTAATTGGGGCAATTTTGATCTGGGGCTTGCTCGAACCATACATAATTGATGTAGAACCCCAAAACGCAGCAATTCCTAATTTACCTGCTGCATGGGAGGGGAAAAAAGTCGCGGTTATTGGTGATTGGCAGGTAGGAATGTGGCTGGACAATACCCCCACTATCCAGCGAATTGTTCAGCAATTAGTTCAGGAGCGCCCCGCAATTGTACTGATTATTGGCGACTTCATTTACTCTCCAGGTAAGAATCCCAGCGACGAAATCAGCAAGGCAATTGAGCTTGTTAGTCCTCTGCCTGCCTCTGGTATCTTGACCTATGCCGTATTAGGCAATCACGATTATGCAATGAAAGCCAAGGATGCTCCTCCAAACATCGCTTTAGCCACCAAGTTAGCTGAGTCTCTCGAATCCGTGGGCGTGCAAGTGCTGAACAATGAGGCTGTTGCGATCGCGCCGCCCCAGAACCAGACATCAAATAGAAGCGATCCTATGTATTTAGTAGGTATAGGATCGCATTGGGCCAATGAAGATAAACCAGCAGTAGCACTAGCTGGAGTGCCGAACTCAGCACCCAGATTTGTGATGATGCATCATCCTGACTCTTTTGCCCTATTTCCCGCTAACACTGCACCTGTGGCTGTAGCAGGACACACTCATGGCGGACAAATTCGCTTACCATTTACTCCAGAATGGTCTTGGTTGAGTTTTACTAAAGAAGATCGAGTTCATGTTGATGGTTGGATCGATGGATATGGGCAACAAAGCAACCATCTTTACGTAAACCGAGGGATTGGTTTTAGTATCCTACCAATACGAATCAACTGTCCACCTGAGATTACTCTTTTCACACTTAAGCAAGCCCGCTAAGATACTTAAAGACTGATTCTTTACTTATTTGTTCAAAAATTATTTATTCTAGAAAACCAAGCTATACAAAAGCAATCAACCTCTTAAAAAAGCGAATTAAGTGGTATCGGGCAAAGTTTGCTATAGATATTACATTTTTTCGTTAGCTGATTAATTCGTAAATTTGTTGTTTTCTGTCATAAATGTAAATTTTAGATAATTTTAAAAGAGCAGTTTTAATAAAAAGTTATAATCAATTTTTAATAAAATATATGCGACAATTTCTGTACTACTAATAAAGTATTTTGAAATTAAACCTTCAATGTTTCTGAAAAAATATTGTAATAAAACAATTCTATAACTAAAGATTGATTTGTTCTAGATTAGTAGTTGCTAATTTGATAAGCAAGCAAACAAATAAGAGAAAAATCAATCATGCAACTTTGAAATTTGTCTAAAATTATAGGTTTTAGTGCGACGAGCGCTCTGCCCTTAAACATATCTGCTTTGCTAGGTTATTTCACCTAAAAATGGGCAGGAGCAAATTTATAAAGGGAAGGGATTCAACCGAGATTGGCTGGAAATAGTTGGGTGATTTGCTCTGTCTTACCTACTAAAAACAAGTACCGAAAACCAGCTATAGACAAAAAACCCGGTTTAAAAAATCGTATTAGCGATCGCAAACTTACTACTTATCGAGACTTCAATCAATTGGGCTGGCTATCGAGAATAAGACTTTTGCTTGTTGCTTAGGTTATGCAGTTACCTCTAAAACCTTAAGTAGCAACTGCTTAGATTCAGTAAATTACTAGCAAAAAAGGATTTTAACTATGAAAGATTTTAAATTATCTAAACTTATCAGTGTTGGTGTCATCCTGTTGAGTACAGCACTTTTATTTTTCACTTTGTCTGCCTGTGCGCCAACACCAGTAACGACTATTCCACCAACTACAGTTGCACCCAGAGTTGTTTATACTGATGGCGGTTTCGATTGGGGCTTGTTGGGCTTACTTGGTCTATTAGGGTTAGGAGGATTAACTGGCGTGAGAAAGCGGAGAAATACTGATATTGATAATACCCGCTACTAGATTTGTTCGAGCAAACATAATTTGAGTTGTATTGAGACGATCGCTGATTGTGCAACGCCAACTCTCAATTAGCTCTTGTGTCACTCTCGTGAGTTCTCCACGAGTTTTCCACTATTTAGGCTTATCTTCAATTTATAGCCAGTTCAATCATTGATTGTACTCAAATTTCCCTTGCTCTTTAAATTCATTTTTTAAGAGGTTTGAATATCAAAAAGATGTTATTTCTGGAGAAGAACAGATATCGTACCAGACTAAACCTTGTCAAAACTTAGATTATTAATTAACAAACTAAATGTTGTGTGACTGCCTAAAAACTAAGGCATAGCTTCCATGGACGAGTACCACTTTTAAAGCTAACTTAATATGGATTACATCTACACGCAAAACCTATGTTTTACAAACACCGTCACATTTCCAATTAGAAAATTTTTGAGGTGATTTTTAATGTCTAATTCTTCTAGTTTGAGTAGAGGAAACGCAGGATTCCTAGCTATAGGAATGTCAATAAGTGCAGTTGTTTTCTCAGGCATTTCTGCTCCAGCCCTAGCTCAAAATAACTTTCCTGATGTTGATGCCAATTATTGGGCGCAACCGTTCATTGAGCGTTTAGCGGCACAAAATATTATCTCTGGCTATCCAGATGGAACATTTCGACCTGAACAGCCTTTAGATCGCGATGAATTTGCCGCGCTGATCCGAGACGCTTTTAATCAGAATGAAGTGCGGCAGATACCAAGTGGCAGTGTATTTAAAGATGTTCCTAGTGGTTATTGGGCGGCTCCTGCCATTGAGGAAGCGTATGAAGCAGGATTTATGAGGGGATTTCCTGGTGGCTTATTTCAGCCACGGGAGGAAGTTTCTCGCGTTCAAGCATTAGTTTCCTTAGCCAAGGGTCTAAATCTATCATCAGGTAGCCCCCAAGCAACTGCAAGCACTACTACAAATCAAGCAGTTACTCCAGCAACCACACGTCGAGCAGCCAAGAAGCGAAAATTTATTCCACTGGCAATTGTTTCCTTGATGGAGCCATTACTACTGGCTTCAGCGAACGCTCAAGCTGCGATTCCTAGTAATTCGACCGCACCATTAGCTAGTAACGAAGGTGTGTCTCCAACAACATCTACACCAAGCGAACAAAATGTAGCTGCTAACAGTCCTCCAGCATCTATTGTCAGCACTTATTATACAGATGTAGAACAAATTCCTCAGTATGCAATTGATGATGTAGCCGCAGCAACCAAAGCAAACATTGTAGTCAACTATCCAAATGTAAAGGTTCTTAATCCTAACGAGCCGCTTGATCGTGGCGCTGCTGCTGCTTTGATCTATCAAACCTTGGTTCATCAGGGCAAATTGCCACCCCTTCCTAGCAATGTAGAATCCTCTAATTATATTGTTGGTTTTCCTGCTAAATAAACCAATGTTTTCTAACACTCCTCCGTCTGAAAATCGGAGGATTTTTATCTCAATGGGTATTATCTATAGAACAGCCAACCCCTGGCTTATTCCCTGACACCAACTCCATTAAAAGTAAAATAAGTTACTTCTAATGGCTGCCCGATGGCAGAAAACAAAAAACTGTCTCTCAGATTTATAGCTCGTATCTTCTAGAGTTTTAGTATCTTCCAGTTCACCCAGAAAGATATCATTTCTGAATAATTATTTTATTTTTATTTAGTAAAACCAAAATAACATATTTTATATTATCACAAGATCAAGTTTGACCAGATAAAAAAAATAATTTAATTTCATTTTCTATATTAATTTGATCTCTAATTTACCCTACTAATTTCAATTTAAAGCTGCTTCTACTTGTTCAGCCAATTTCAAGGGATTAAACGGTTTATTCAGTACACCTTTGACCCCTAATTGGTTGAAATTATCCTTGAAAAAACGCCCCTTAGCTGTTGCTAGAATAACCGGAATATTCCTAGTCAATTTATTAGACTGGAGTTTTTTTAGGGTAGTCAATCCATCCTCATCCGGCATCATTACATCTAAAAGAATTGCATCAGGCTGCATATCTTGAGCTAGTGACAAACCTTCATGACCAGAACGGGCTGTTATTACTTGCCATCCTCCCATAAGCTCTAGGCAGGTTTGGATCAATTTGAGGATGTCATTTTCATCATCAATGACTAAAATCCTTTTGGCTGTCATTGCTAGCTTCTCCTTCTAGCTTTTATAAATATTTATTGTTCAACTTCATTGCCTATTATTCATAAAAATTGAATTCCACAATTAAAATTTATTTAGGCAATAATTCTAATTATAATTTAATAGTAAACATATATACCTATGACCTTGATACTTATTTTTTTAATTATTTATAGATTTATAGTTTTTACTGAAATCTTTAACTAATTGATTAAAAAGCTACCGATCGCAAACAAAGTAGTAGTAAAAAAAGTTTAAGTTGCTTGAATTTTATTTCATCTCTAAATTAAAACTAAAAAGTGGAAAAGTAGTGGATAATTAGCGATCGCCAAGGGATTTGACCAAGACTTACACTCACAGAGCGCGATCGCGCGAACCATAACCATAGGTTAAATGAGATTCCAAATCTTTCCAGCTACTCTTACAGCTATTAAACTTCAGAAAAGGCGTAGGACTTGAGAACTGTCACATTTTCTAGGGTAGAACAAAAAGGTGGAAAAGTTGGGTAGGAGGATGAAAGAGTAATTATCTATGGTGAGGAAACCCGTTGCGCCAACATAGAAATGTCAGCCCAAAACTCAAAATATGCTTAGTTCGATACGTCACCTCAAGAGCTACATCGTTGCTCTTACCGCCGTTGCCATTGCTTTTCTCTTAACACAACTAATTTGGTGGACGATTCAACCCCATTTGTATCCACTATTTTTGGCGGCGGTGATGGTGAGTTCTTGGTATGGCGGTAGGAGAGCAGGATTGTTTGCCATTACCTTGTCTGCTTTGCTTTGTGCCTACTTCTTTATCCCCCCATTTTATTCGCTGGCAGTCGCTCGAAATAGTATCGATGGGCTATTTCAGTTCTTGTTAGTATCACTACTAATTAGTTGCCTTAATACAAGGTTGCGCTCTACCCAAGAAATAGCAGAACGCAATGCGAGAGAAGCTCAACGTAATTATGAGGATCTACGCCAAAGCCAAGAAAACGTGCGCCTCAGCGAAGAACGCTATCGCTTGTTAGTAGAGGGAGTCACAGACTACGCCATCTTCATGCTAGACCCAAACGGGATCTTTTCTAGTTGGAATAGTGGTTCAGAGCGGATGCTAGGCTATTCTGAGGCAGAAATTATCGGTCAACCTTTTGAACGGATTTTTACGCCAGAAGCAATTACAGAAGGTTTACCTACAAGAGTGCTACAAACAGCGATCACCGAAGGTTTTTCCAGAGAGAATCGCTGGCACATTCGTAAGGATGGAACGCACTTTTGGACTCATTGTATTGTCACCGCCTTGCGAGATGAGAGTGGAAAACTGCGGGGCTTTGCCAAAATTATGCAAGACATCACCCAGCGCAAACTAGCTGAAGAAGAACGGGAAGAATTGTTACGCCGCGAACAAGCTGCCCGCGCCGTTAGCGAAGCGGCACAAAGTGCGGCAGAAGCAGCCAATCGCGCCAAGGATGATTTTTTGGCTGTGGTTTCTCACGAATTACGTACTCCAATGACAGCGATTATTGGTTGGGCTGGGATGTTGAAGTCAGGGATGCTAGATCGAGATCGAGCAACTCTAGCAATGGAGACAATCGAGCGCAACGCTAACTTGCAAATGCAACTGATTGAAGACCTGCTCGATATTTCCCGCATTGTCAGAGGAGATATTTCCCTCAATCTCGGCAGAGTCGATCTAGCTAGAATCATTGCCGCAGCAATTGAAGTCGTACAACCAGCCGCTAATGAGAAAGCGATCGCTCTGGAGTTTGGGCAGGAGTCGGCAGCCAAAACAGCGCAGGAACAGCAAAGGGATAACTCATCTCTCTTTTGGGGGGACTCAGAGCGCTTGCAACAAGTGGTGTGGAATCTACTTGCCAATGCGATTAAATTTACTCCTGAAGGGGGTAGGGTAACGCTCAGGCTGTCAATCGTTAGTGATTCATCGTTAATGGCTAATAGCGATCGCCAATTAACTACTAAAAAACTTGCTCAAATCCAAGTCAGCGACACAGGCATAGGGATCAGTCCTGAATTTCTCCCCTACGTTTTCGATCGCTTCCGTCAGGCAGATAGCACGAGCGTAAGATCCCACAAAGGGCTAGGCTTAGGTTTGGCGATCGCGCGTCATTTAGTTCAACTCCACGGCGGCACTATTAGAGTAGAAAGTCCAGGCAGAGGACAAGGTACTACGTTTACAATCGAACTTCCCGTTTTGGCAAGAGTAGAGGAGGAAGTAGGGGAAGCAGGAGAAGCACATCCTCTAGCCACTCACCACCTCCAGCCACTCTCTATCCCTGCTCTTGGTGGCTTGCGAATATTAGTTGTAGATGATGAAGCTGACGCGCGACGGTGGCTTACTATTGTACTTGAAGAGACTGGCGCAGAAGTTATTGCTGTTGCTTCCGTCAAGGAGGCACTTGAAACAATAGAACAACAAAGACTGGATATACTAATCAGCGACATTGGGATGCCAGGGGAGGACGGCTACGCGCTGATGCGTAAAATTAGAGAAATGGAACCCCAAATAGGCGGAACTATTCCCGCCGTAGCATTGACTGGATATGCCAGGGAAGAAGATTATGCAGAAGCAATAGCCGCAGGTTTTCAGCTTCACGTTGCTAAACCAATTAGGGCGGCTGAGTTAATTGCCGTTGTTGCTAGTCTGGCTAAAATGGCTGGAAAACTCTGATTTAGAAAATTTTTAGCTTTATTTATGCTTTTAAGTAGTAGCTTATACATCTAAAGAGAGAGGTCAGCATTGCCTTTGATAGATGTTTGGCGCAGCTAAAACGAGTTATAAGTGATGCCAGAGCCTTTGTTCCTATCACCAATTCCTCCTGTAGAAGTAGGCGATCGCCATGAAAATTCTCGTAGTTGAGGATGATGATTCCATAGCTCAAGCTGTTGCCGCAATGTTGCAACAGCAACGCTGTCTTGTGGATATTGCCGTTGACGGTCAAGAGGGTTGGGAACTAGCAACAGCATTCAACTACGATCTAATTTTGCTTGATGTGATGTTACCAAAGCTAGATGGCATGAGTTTATGTAGGCAATTGAGGCAAAAAGGCGAACAAATACCAATTCTCATGCTGACGGCAAAAGATACCAGCACTGATAAGGTTTTAGGTTTAGATGCAGGTGCAGATGATTATGTCGTTAAACCCTTTGATTTTCCCGAATTAATTGCTCGCATTCGCGCTTTATTGCGGCGAGGCAGTACCACTTTGTCTCCGGTATTAGAATGGGGCGCTCTGCGTCTCAATCCTAGTAGCTGTGAAGTGACCTACGGACATCAAGTTTTACATTTAACTCCCAGGGAGTATACGCTGTTAGACCTGTTTCTGCGTAACCCCCGGCGTACATTTAGTCGCAGCGAGATTGTCGATCGCTTATGGGATTTGGCAGACCCGCCTCAAGAAGATACGATCAAGTCTTATATTAAAAGTCTGCGTCACAAACTCAAAACCGCAGGCGCACCGTCTGATTTAATTGAGACAATTTACGGTCTGGGCTATCGCCTCAAGCCTTTACAGGCGGAAATTTCTCACCCTGAACCAACTGCTCCAGATTTAGACGAGATGCAACAAGAAATTTTATCGGCAGTAGTCAAGTTTAGGGAAGTCTTTACAGCAGGGTTAAGCGATCGCCTGGCAGTATTAAAACAAGCAGTAGAAGCTTTAGGTCGTGGGACGCTTAGTGATGAGCTACAACAGGCGGCTGTGCGAGAAGCTCACAAACTAGCAGGCTCATTAGGTAGTTTTGGTTTTACTCAAGCTTCGCAATTAGCTCAAGAGATTGAGACATTGTTAGAAGCAAAAAATAGCAGAAATACACATTGCCTGCGCCTGTGTCAGCTTTTAGAAAAGTTGGAGGCGCATACAAAGCAAACTCCAGCCAAGGCAGATTTGAGTAAATTATTTCTCAATTGACAGTCATTTTAATTTTTCCACCAGTTTTCCACTATTAAAACTTAACCTCAAACTATAGCTAGTTCATCAGTTGATGCGATCGAGTAAGTTTGAGGGTGGATTTTTAATTCATCAAGCCTAATCGAAACTTAAATAAAACAGCAAACAAGGAAATTTTCATGAATAAATTATTTGGTAAGTCATCTTCTTTAAGCGCCGCCTTGCTAGCTTTTGGGGTATCAGTTGGTACTGTAAGTCCCATAGCGATTTCTGCATCTGCTATTGCTCAACAGCCTCCCGCTTCTCCATCCCCCACTCCCAGCACAACGACGAACTTTTCTGATGTTAAGGCTGGCTACTGGGCGCAACCATTTATTCAAGCCCTAGCTGCCAGAAACATCATTACTGGCTTTCCTGACGGTACATTTAAACCGAATCAACCTGTAGACCGCGCTGAATTTGCGGCAATGATCCAAAAAGCTTTTAACCAGAAACCAATTCGGCAATTAAATGCGAGTGCATTTACAGATGTCCCTGCTGATTACTGGGCAGCCTCTGCGATTGAGGAAGCTTTCAATACCGGATTTATGACAGGCTTCCCTGGTGCTTTATTTCTACCAAACGAGCCAATTCCCAAGGTCCAGGCGATCGTTGCTTTAACTAATGGTCTAGGTTTGGCTCCACGCGGTTCTGCCTCAGATATTAACAGAAGCTACTACATAGATGCCGGACTAATTCCCATCTATGCGATCAATAATGTAGCAGCAGCAACCCAAGCTAATGCTGTTGTCAATTATCCCAATGTAAGAGTGCTAAATCCACTCATGCCTTTGACAAGGGCAGAAGCGGCAGCACATTTATATCAAGCCTTAGTTCGCTTGGGACAAGTGCAGCCCCTTGCCAGTAGCGAAGCAGCAACCAATTATATTGTGCGTCGCCCTAGCAACGCTAGTCAAACTACCCCAACTCAAACTCCCAGTACGGTAGCTGCTAGCAATTTAGTTGCAGTAGCAGCATCAAATCAATCTTTTTCCACGCTAACTTCTTTATTAAAAGCTACAGGACTAGCAGAAAGCTTGCAAAAACAAGGACAGTTTACAATTTTTGCTCCTACTAATGAAGCATTTGCGGCTCTACCTCAAGAGACTTTGCAAAAGTTGCAACAAAAAGAAAATAGTGCAGTCCTGATGCAAATTTTGATGTACCACATCGTTCCTGGACAACTGAGTGCCAAAGAACTTTCGGCGGGAGAATTGAAAACGCTTGCCAATAGACCTGTAAATATTCAAGTCGATCCGGCTCAAAATCAAATTTCAGTCAATGATGCCAGAGTGATTCAACCAAATATTCAAGCTAGCAATGGAGTCATCCATGCGGTGAATGAAGTTCTTCTACCACCCAACTTGGATCTCAGTCAGTTGCGGTAGTTCAAGCGATCGCAAACATTCAAAGCTTATACAACTGTAAGCAATAGCATCAGAGTTATATCAACGAGTAGGAAAAAGATAATTCCTGTAATAGTGATTTCAGGCTATAGTCCCTAGTGCCTAATGGCGCAATTTGTCCTATTCATGACCTGAGAAAGTTTTTAACTTTACTTAACGTTAAGGAGCAAATCCTATGGATGCTAGCGATTTGTTTAAAAATATGGTGGTTCAGAAAAATCTTGGTCAAGAGGCTTGGAACTCAAAAAATTTGGAGATAGCAAGTTTAATTGAAGAAGAAGCTGCGGGGAAACCCCTAAATGGAGAACGGATAGATTTAGCAATTTCTACTGAAGGCACAGGAGTTATTTTACTTTCTTATTTATCAATAGCGGCTGGAGGTTTGATTATTTTCAGGCTATTGCACAAAAGAGAACAAGAATTCCCAAGAAGTTTGTCAAGCCGCCTCAATCAATTTCCCTGTATGAACTGCCATTTTTTTTCTACGAATCCGTACCTCAAGTGTACGGCGAATCCAGTTGCAGTTCTAACTAATACCAATTCTTTATGAAGCTGCGCTAAATAAAGCTTCAAGGATGAAATTGTAAGAAGTGAGAGAAGCAATCGTCTCAGGAGTGATGGCAAGGAGTGCATCAGTTAACTTCTGCTGTAGTTGTGGGA
>NZ_JBYCCV010000114.1:0-11020 GCF_057473825.1 Aliterella sp. E5.1 | reverse complement strand
GGAGCAATTGAAGTATACCCAGGCTGTTCGGGAATGGAAACTATGTCCCAGCTAATGAAGTTGGCAATACTATTTATAGTCATGTTTCCCACCAGCCTAACCAAAAAAATCATTGTTCCCCTTGCTGCCATTATCATTGCTTTTTTAGTTAATGCTGTTAGAGTGGCGCTTATGGCTTTTTTGGTAGCACAATCAAACCCCGAAGCCTTTGACTACTGGCACACCGGGACAGGATCGCAGATCTTCTTTTTAATTTGTACTTCACTTTTTGGTTGTTTTTGTTACCTAATTACCAAGCAAGGCGAAGATAAAAGTCACAACGAAATGGAGTTGCCTGACTCATGAAGTCTAAGCAGTTACGCATACCGTTACTGATATCTATTTTTGCAGGTGCTACTCTAGTTCTTGGTAAATTACTTTTAGATCCAAACATTGGCAAACGCCAGCTTACCCCCGTTGTATTTCCCCAAGCTGTACCTTTAAAGGGCTGGCAAATCCAAGCCAGCGAACCGTTTATTAGTAAAACTACTAATTACGGTCAAACTATAGGCAAACCTTTTGACCGGGGCAAACTGTACCGCTACAGCCAAAATAACCTCGTTCTCGATATTGAAATGGTCTATGAAATAGAAAGTCATAGCGCCTACCAGCAGTTTTTGAGAAACTATAGTCCTGTAGGGGGGGATGGAGCTAATGAGTTGTTCGTTGCCCGTCAACAGCCAGGAATAGGCAGTTATAGTATGTACGTTGTCAAAGATCGCGCGTATCTAACTACCTGTTTGAATCCTCGCGGTGGTAGTACCATGACTAGGCAAGAATTCAATGACAACCGTGATCGCTACGATTTGCTATCCGATCGCACAATTCCTTGGCTACTAGGTCAGCGTAGCCTGCGAGATACTCGTTGCTTATGGAACCATTTTTCCATACCCTTAAATAAGTCTTCCCCGCAGGCGGCTTATGCCTTGTTAGAAAAAGCGTGGATTTCTTGGTATCAGTGGTGGACTTTAAACTATCCCCAAGAATGATTTTTAGTGAAGGTGATTTGTAGTGATTGAAGGTTCTGCCCGCGTGACAAAAGCAAACAACAATGAATGGTGGTTCGCTCCTCTTTTTCGGATCGTCGGTTATGCGTTATTAATTTTGTCTTTATTTGACGTAATTGATATTTTTATACCGGCGCTATTTACGAACCCCGCGTGGGAATTTCAAGTGGTCAGAAGTTTGGTTGAGCGAGTCCCTGTACCTCTATTAGGAGCGGTGCTGGTATTTGCTGGCGAAAAAAGCCTAAAAATCTTTAAATTTTTATCCTGGGCTTGTTTAGTTGCGGGGTTATTATTTTTCTTGTTAGTACCTTTAGGCATTAATGCTAGCTGGAGGCTCGACAGGCAAAACGCTCAAGAACTTGGTACTAGAGTTACCCAACAAGCAACTCAACTACAGCAGTTGCAAACGGTACTCAATAAAGCAACCACCCCTGCCGAAATTCAAAGCGTATTAACGCGCCTTAATCCCCAAGCGGGTACGATCCCAACTCAAAACGTCGATCAGTTAAAAACTCAATTACTTACAAAAATTGCTGATGGGGAAAGGCAATTGAAAGCCCAAGCGGCAAATAATCGCGCCAATGCTCAAAGACTGCTGATCAAAAATGCAGTTAAATCAGTTTTGGGTGCTTTGGTTTCTGGGACAATATTTATTCTTGTCTGGAGACAAACTAATAAAGCGCTCAAAGCAAATCGACAAAGAGCGTAGAAGCTACTAAGTTAGCTGCCAAGTCGCAGGCGGTGCTGTTAAGTTAGTAATAGGAATATATAACCAGCTATTAAATTATGCGGCTTCTAGTTTTGGTTAAAGCAAAATCGCTCCTATTGCTAACTATTAGCCTCACCACGGCGATGTTTGTCTTGCCAGCACCCCCTGCGGCTAAGGCAAACCCCGTCGTCCCGTCACCCACTAATGCACCTTTGGAGTTGAGCTTGCTTGCTCCTAACGCCGCCGCTAAAAATGGTGTAGTTACTGCCACTAATATTTCTCAACAGCAACTAACTATTCCTAGTATTTGGTGGGCAAAAGAGCAGTTTGGTGGAAAGTTGCTAGACAATTGGTTGGCTTACCCAGCCGTAGGCAACAGAGCGCCTCGTATAGACTTAATTGTCAATCGACAAATTTGGAGCTTGCTAGATTACGTCGAGCGTTATACATTTGTCAATAATTTTGGCAATATTGCCCGCGATTACGGTTACAACGTCCGGGTATTCAATTATCAACAAGAGCTTTTAGCAACCTATACTTGCAACTTCAACGTCCAGCCTCGTTTATGCAATATGGCGAATCTTAACGCTTTGGGTAGAGCCAGCGTGCGCGGTTCTGGAGCGACTAGCAATTAAACCTGTATTGCTTGCCACATCGATTCGTACTGCTGTTTAGTTTCCGTGGGTAGTGGGAGTAAAAATTCGCTCTTGGCAAAAGTTTGGGCTTCAACCAACAACAAGCTTCTCAACCCTTCTTGAATATCTGCGGGATTAATTTCAATTGCCATCGGCGTTACAGCTTTGCTTAGGATGGAAATTTGCTTTTGGCTTTGGGGTAGCCAACAAAAATTAATCCATTGTTGAGTCAAATTGCGATCGGAGCTATTTTTCTGCGGGCTTACCCACACATCTGCCCAAATAGCACTTCCAGCGCTGGGGACAATAGCGGCAATTTCTTGATAGCGCTGAATAACAGGGATAACATCGGTTGACCAACCTACAGCTAACCAAGTGTCCCCTAAAATTAGCGGTTCCATATATCGATCGGAACTATAAAACTTGACTTGCTGATGGAGAGTTTTTAGTTGATTGGCTAATTCTGGAACTTGCTGTAAGTTTTTGGTGTTGTAAGAATAGCCAAGTTTTTTTAAAGTTAAGCCAATTACTTCTCGCGGCTGATTGAGCAAAGAAATGCGACCTCTTAATTCTTCTCGCCACAAGTCACTCCAATTTGTAGGTGTCCACCCCAAAGATTTAAACTTGTCGCGGTTATAGGCAATTACCGTGTTACCCCAACGATAAGGTGCAGCCCAAATTTTGCCCTTGGGATCGAGTTCGCCTTGGTCATTACGCCGGACAAGTTCTTGATAGCGTTGGGGTAGCTTTTGCCATTGGGGTAAATTGGCAATTTCTAGAGGCTGAATTAGTTTTTGAGCGATCGCATCGGTCAACCAAAAGTCTCCCAATGTCATCAAGTCTGCCACTTCTGGCGCTGATGGATTAATTAAAGGAATCGTCGGTAAGCGCCAAGGGCTAGTATTTTTGTCTGCTTTTGGTTGATGCCAAGACTTTAATAGGTCAAAGGCAGCGCTCAACTGTTCGACGGGGGTAAACTCTAAATCCGCAGGTTGTTTTAAACTAGCCCGGAATTGCCCCAACAACTGAGCAGGGATAGAACCTTTTAACAACTGCACTTGCAGCCTTTGTCTATCTTTACTGTTACAGCTTGCTAGTAACGGCAACAGCGCCATTGTGCTTGCTTTAATTAAAAAGTTCCTGCGATCCATAAACTTAAGGGCTGTAGCGCCGCTCCACACCAAAACCAATTAAATCGATCTTAGTTGGTATTTCCCCCGGTTGCGGGCGCTGATAGGTGATAATTGTCCGCATTCTTAAGTCTGGGGCAACTACGCGCATTTGATCGACAGCTACCGAACGCCGATAGTAAGTTGTCATCTCCAAAGCTTGACGTATGGGTTGATAGCTAAACCTTCCAGAAATCGCGCCCGCTTCAGAATAGCCTTGATCTCGCAGGTAAAAACCCTGAATTAATCCTGGTTCTAGGGCTATTTGGGCGCTTAGTGGTGGCGGTGGCAGGTCGGGAATTAGGGCTTGGCTAGGCAAGTAGGTATCGGGAACAAATAACGCCTGCAAACTCATCGATACCGTTTCTCCAGTTTCCGATCGCGTATCAAAGGCGATCGCAAATCCTGGAAATTTTTGTTTTTCTATCAACTTTGCGGCGGCTAAATCGATCAACGTAGATTGGGCTAATATCTCTTGCTTTCGATCTTGACTAATTAACTCTACTCTAAATTCTGTATAAGACCTTTCTATTTGCCCTTCTAGCAAGGAATGATAAATTCGCTCGGTTTTCCATAAACCACTGCAAGTATTAAAAAATTCGTCAAAACTTAACATTTCTAAGACCAAAATTTCTTTTTTTCAGATAGAAAACTTAATTGCTCAAAATTTTAGTTTTTCTCCTCTACCATACTAAGTTTTTTCGGAAAATATACAACCTTTTAGGCGGTTAACTGCTCTTATATTACTATCAGGATCTTTTCTTGTTGACTAGCTGATATTTAGCTAAAATATTTTCATAACCAAAACTTAAAAATTTGCTCCGCAGCTTATTTTTGGCTAGCAATAGGAGTTAATATAACTAAAATAACCGAATGTTTTTGCTACCAAGCTTTAATAGTTACTTTCATTTAGAAGTAACTATTAATGTATAGATATAAAACTAAAGTTTGCAATAGTTAAATGCTTTATAAGCAAACTGTACTTTTTCAAAACATTGTTTAGCATAAGAAAGCAGATTGCCATAGACCATGAGGGGATCAAATGGAGCCATTACAAAAACAGGTTACAACTTTAAGTCAAAAAGTAGATGCCTTGTATCAAGTCGTCGATCAATTAAATGGTCAAGTTGCTGATGCTTTGTCAGAATGCCGTTTGACCCCCGTGCAAGATGGAAATAACTTTTTAGCCGCCACACAAACCGGACGCTACCCAAGCTTAGGTTACAGCAGTCATAAACCAGCGATGGAACATAAAGATGTTCTCACCGACAACAATTCCCAAGACGCACACAAGTCTGGGGAAAAACAATTGACTCCAGAAATTCAAATCCGCAGGCTGACAGCCCAATTGACCGCCGCCTACAATCGGATTGCGGTGTTGGAAGAACAATTACTCGCTCAAAGAATCCATTAAAAAATATTCTTAAGTTAAGTAACTATATATTTGCCGATCAAGCTTTCAATCGCTTGGAGAATTTCTCCTTGCTGCCAACCTTGAGTCAAATTGGCGGCAATGCAAGTCCCACCTGCTCCCATCCCTTCCTTAACAAATCCTCCTTCGTAAGCCCGGAGTTGTTCGTACCGAGAAGACGCAAAACTTAGCTGGGTAGCAAGTAGCGGTACACTACCAATTTCTGCTGCTAGGTTAACAGTGTTTCCGGTAGGATCTTCTGCTACCCAACGGGTAGTACCAACAACAACTTGGGTCGGTTGCCAAGCCAAATCGTATGCTTTGACAATAGCTTGAATCAAAGCATAAACAGCCAGCATTTGCGTTCCCCCAGCCAACAAAACACCACAGTGGCGGCTGGCAGCAATTGCCATCCCTGCAACGACAATTTGCATGGGGTCGCCTAGGGCAGCTACTACTTGTAATGGATCGCTAAAAGCCCCTAGCAATAATTTTGCTTGTATTAACCCGGATTGCACTACTTCCCATTTTTGGGCATGGTTGCAAACAGGGTGACTGCTATTGACTTTCCCTGTGGCAGCAATCCCTAAGCCAGTTAAAACCGCAAGGGCGGTAGTAGTTCCCCCCACCACACACTCACCAATAATTACATATCCCTGTGGGGTCATTTCCGCCAGCTTTTCACCCCAAATCAAACCTTGCTCTAGTAAATGTTGTACGGTTTTTCGTTCTAGAGCGCAGCCTTGACTCAAACACTGAGCAGGAGTACCACCTAAATCTATAGTTGGGACAGTAGGCGGCTGGGGTAATCCGGCATTAAATAGGTAAATTGGTAAAGACAGCGCAGCAACAACCGCGCGAGAAATAAATACTGGAGAAGCACCAGCATGAAGCGGAGGCAAGGGATATTGGGGGTGTAACTGCACCCCGTTGGACAAAAATTCCGCGTCTGCAAGGCAAGTATACTGACGATCTTGAGGAGTTGCACCTGCTGCAGAAATTCCCGGAATTAAACCTGTTTCCGTAAAACCCAAAACACAGGCAAATACTGGTTTGCTACCCCGATAGCGTTGCAACCACTGCGTCCCTTGTTCCAATTGAGTGTAAACGCGAATCATAAGTAGCAGAAGGTAAGAAAAATCTGTACTCCAACCCCTGCGGTGTTATTCTTCATAATCCATCAAAACTTGTACCCAACGGGGAGGGCGAGGAATAGGATTACCCAACCTATCTAGCAAAAACCAAGCAGCTAGATGGACGGCGAATAAGTAAATAAAATTATTGAGAAATACTATAGCGATCGCCAGTGATTCTACTAAAACTACACTTGGTTGGGTTAGTAATCCAGCTTTGAGAAATAGCCATTCTAGTAAATTTGTTACTTGAGTAATGGAATATACCCAAACATCTTCTCCCGATAAAACCAGCAGCAACCACAGCCGGAAAAATACCCCGACTGCGCCTAACAAAGTTGCTAAACCAATAGAAACAATCCAAGGCGAGCGGCGTTTCCAAGTTGCGCCCAAAAGTACGCCCATCAAGCCATAAGGTACAACAAAAACAATACTGCGAGTAGGACCCATAAGTACCGAAAGCAGCAATCCTGAAACTAAAGCCCCCATCCAAGCCGTGCGACTGCCCCAACGCAGATAAAGCAAAGCAATAGGTACGGGGAAAAATATTTGTAATAGCGGACCTAAAGGAAAATAATAATTAATAAAATAAATTAGGCTGGCAGCACTAGCCAAAAAAGCTGTTTCTACCATTTTTAAGGGTGGTGCTGCCCGCAAATGCGGTTCGGTAAACTTGCTTGGCTTTACTTGAGGATCAACTTGAGAGGAGGAAAAATCGCTCATAAATGATATTAAAGACTTTTTCAAGTCTACTCGCTCTAGCCCAATAGTGCGATCGCCCTTTTTCCTAAATTACAGCCGTAGCAAAGTTACGGCAATTTTTCCAGCAAAGCAAACATCTACATCGGTTCCAGAAACGCGATCGCGTTTGGCATATTCTCCCACATAATAATAATCGTTTTCTTCTACGCGGTAGTTTACTGGTAGCGGCTGGGTACATGGCTGACAAAAAACAACTTCAGGATCCGGATCTCCAGGTTCTAAGTGAGGCAAGTTGACATTCCAATAAGTCCCAACTTCTATAGGGCGACTCATTAAATTTGCTAAAACCTCCGCCGTCCATCGAGCGGCAGTATCCCAATCTACATTTTTTTTGCCTCTAAGATAATGAGATACAGCAATTCCTGGAATCCCTTGCAAAGCTGCTTCGCGCACGGCAGCTACTGTACCAGAGATATAAACATCGGCTCCCATGTTTCCCCCAGCGTTGATCCCAGAAAGCACAAATGAAGCGTCCTGACATAGGTGAGACAAAGCTAGGCGCGTGCAATCGGCGGGAGTACCAGCAATCGCATACTCTGCAAGTGAGCGTTGCTGGACGCTAATCGCTTTAGTTGTCGTAACTTGGTGCCCGCAGCCTGATAGATGGTCTCTAGGAGCGGCTATCAAGACTTTGTTTCCCTCTACAGCTTTGAGTAGCGCCCGAATTCCTGGCGCATCTATACCATCATCGTTGGTCAAAATCAAAGTCATAATTTTTTACTAGACGGCGATTAACTGCAAGTCAAACTTTTTGGATTAAACGCCGTCCTAGCAATCCTTGGGGGCGAACTACAAGCATAATAAATAATATCGCAAAGGCAACCGCATCTTTATAAGCAGAGTAGTCGGCAGGAACAAATGCTTCAATTAATCCAATCAACAAGCCTCCCAATACCGCGCCGGGAATACTCCCTAGTCCCCCTAGCACAATTACAGCTAAACCTTTTAAGCCAAAATTAATCCCAAAAAAGGGACCAGAAATACTAACGCTAGAAGCTACTAATGTCCCTGCTAGCCCCGCTAAAAAGCTGCTCATAAAGAAAGTCACAACGATAAAAAAGTCGCTGTTAATACCTAGTAAACTAGCTGTTGTCGCATCTTCTGCGATCGCACTCATTGCTTTTCCGTGTTTTGTATGATTAATAAAGTAGGTAAGCAAAAGCAAAACTACTACAGATACGCCAAAAATTACTACCTGGACGGTACGAATGGGAATCGGATTTGTTGCCTTACCAAAGTTTATTGCTGGGGGTAAATTGCCGTAAGTGTTTGCCGGAAAAGTATAGCTTTCTGCGCCTACCAAATACTGAATCAAATTAACAATTACGACTGCTACACCCAAGCTAGAAACAACCGTTAATAAAGGGTCAGAGCCTTTTTTGCGCAAAGGACGGAAAGCTAAACGCTCGATAGCAACTCCGACTAATCCAGCGAGTATACTACCAGCAATTAATGCCAAAACAAAAGGTAGTTGTATAGGTAAAACTGCATTTGCCAACAATCCACTAAACCCAAAAGCATTGCCCATTAGGGCATAAGTAAAGTAAGCGCCAAGGGTAAATATTGCTCCGTGAGCAAAATTAATAATTCCCAAAATTGAGAATATTAAAGTATAACCCAGAGCAAAAATAGCGTAAGCGCTACCTATAGACAATCCATTTAAGAATGATTGCAAAAATACAGTTGTGTCCATAGTAAGACTATTTTATAAAAGCAAACTTCCCGCTATTTCCATCAGGACTCATATCAATTTGAGCTACATAAAACTCTTTTTGAATAATCTCACCTTCTGGACTAAAAGCTATTTCACCTAAAGGCGTTTGATATTTTCCTGCTAATAACTGCTTGTTCAATTCGCTCCGCAACTGGTTAATGGGCAAGCTGCTAACTTTTGTCTTGTTATCCACAGCTTTTAAAGCATCTACGTACACTTGAACTGCCGTAAAAGCTTGAGCGCTAAATTGAGGTGGTTCTTTCTTATACTGCTCTTGGTAAGCCTTGCGAAAAACACTATTAATTTCTCCTAAATGTTCGGGACTATAGGCTTGAGCAATAAGTACACCGTCACAAAGTGCCTTGCAAACAGCAAATACATTAGAAGTATTTAACCCATTTCCACCAATAATTAAACCTTCATAGCCAAGTTCTCTTAGCTGCTTAATTAAGTTTCCTCCATCTGCCGCTAAGCCAGAAATAATTACTAAATCAGGTTGCAACTTAATAGTATTTGTAGCCTGAGTCTGAAAATCTGTATCAGTGGTTTGAAATTTTTGGACAGTAACTAAATCTAATTTTCTTTCTTTAACAGTTTGCTGAAAAATTTCTGTCTCCGATTTACTAAACGCATCATTTTGGGCGTAAAGCACGGCAACTTTCTTAATTTGAGGATTAATTTTCAAAGCAGCCGCAACCGAGTTAGGAGCTACGATAGAAACTGGAGCGGAAACTCGTGCAATATACTCACCAATTTGAGGAATTCCTTTAGCTGTATTAGAAGGACCTAAAACTGGAACTTTTGCTCTTTCAGCTATAGGGTCAGCACTAAAAGCTTGTTGTGATAAGGTAGGACCAACTATGCCGACTACTTTGTCTTTGGTTATTAAGGCTTGAAAAGCATTAATTGTTCCTGCCTCATCTCCTGCGGTGTCTTGAAATACTATTTTAATTGGCGTACCATTAATTCCATCTTCAGAATTAAAATATTTTTCCGCAATTTTTACCCCAGCTACCTGTTCTTGACCAAGTAAAGCTACATTGCTAGTTTGGGCGACAGCAACTCCAATGGGAATAGGGCTTGATGATGTGGCGGTAGGGGTAGTTGTACTTGTTGTATTTTGGGTTTGATTACACCCAGAAATTAGTAAAACGAAACTAATAAATAAGCTGTAATTACAAAGATTAATTTTCATAGTCAAACTAAATTAGTAGCGATACCTACACTTGAGATCGCCTCTAAAGGCTCATCATAGGTTAATTTGTTACAAATACTACTATTGTTTGCTTCCCTTGACAAATTGAAATATTTTGTTTAGATGTAAGTTTTTTAAGGTAAAAAGAAAATTAATTATTACTCGTCAGAATGATCTACTGGTGCGGACGACATTACAGGTTCTTGATATAACGGCACAGTGAACATTACTGTAGAGCCTAGCCCTTCACCCATGCTAAAGAAATATACCTCGCCGCCCATAGCTTCTACAAGTTTTTGAGATATGGTTAATCCTAAACCCGTACCCCCGTAGGGACGTGTTAATGAACCATCTACTTGACTAAAAGTTTGAAATAGCTTTTCTTGTTTATCTAGAGATACGCCAATTCCCGTATCGACAACGCGAATTTTGACTATACCTGGAAGTGCTTGGTTTTGAAATATTACTTTTTTGCGGATGACATCGGCACTAATCGTAATTCCACCTTCATCAGTAAACTTAAGCGCATTACTAACCAAATTTAGCATTACCTGTAGCAGGCGCTTGTAGTTGCCATAAACAATAATTTCATCCGCCGTATCGGGTTTTTGAATTAAAAAGCTGAGGTTTTTTTGCTCAGCTTGAGGTTTAGTGAAGCTCTCTACATGACTAAATAACTCGTCTAGCTTGACTCGCCCAAGTTCTAACTCCATTTTGCCTGCTTCAATCTTAGCAATATCCAAAATATCGTTCAGGATATGCAGTAGATGGATAGCTGAACTGTACGCTTCCTTAATAAATTCTTCTTGTTCTTGGGGGTCGTCCGCCATCCCCTCCAAAATTAGCTTTAAAAAGCCAAGCATTCCATTTAAAGGCGTGCGAATTTCGTGAGAAGTATTTGCCAAAAATTCGCTTTTAAGCCGGGAAGCTTCTTCTGCTTGTTGACGAGCTTCTTCTAATTCTTTATATAAAGTAGCATGAGCGATCGCTGTTCCTACTTGCTCGGCGACTTCGCGCACTAATTCTACTTCATCTGCCGTCCATTGCCGTGGAGGAGTTGCTGCTTGATAGCCATTTTTATCGTTTGGCGGCAAGGGTAAACGCATACACTGCCTTAAACTAATTAGCCCGTTTGGTTTCCCCTGGTAATAAGTCGCAACCACAAGTAATGACTGCTGAAAAGAAGGATGGTCAATTTGGTCTACGACTACAGGTTCTAGGGTTTTTAGGGCTTGACTAAATCCCG
>NZ_JBYCCV010000113.1:0-11124 GCF_057473825.1 Aliterella sp. E5.1 | reverse complement strand
ATTGGCGTTCCCAGAGGAGCTATCAAAGAGCGACTTGTCTTCATCCATCAAATCTTTGGAGTGGTTGCATAATTCAAACTCCTCCCACAGGGCTTTTCTATTCTCACCCAGTTTTTGCAACACAACCATTAATATTGCCTAAGCGTTAGCGTAGTGTCCGCTCTACGGAATCGCAAATCGTTTGAGATTAAAACGTCGTTTCTCCATAATCTTAGATTACCCAGATTAAAACGTGAAAGTGCCTCCCCTTGCATAAGTTTTTGCGCTCCAGCTAAGATGATTTTTCCAAGGCAAGTGTCTATCGGTATCTTACCAAGCTCGCTTTCTATACTTTATAAAACCTTAATGCCCCGAATCTAGGATTCATACAAAAACCCTCCAATGGGCAGATGAGTGTTGAGCAACTGAATATACATACTCAAAAATATGGAAAACACTCTATTTGATCGAACTTTTCGAGACAGTCAGGGTCAGATTGTCATAGCTCAGATGCCCAATCTGCCGATTCTAGTCTGGCTGACAGCCACGTTACTCAACCTGATTCCTACAAATAGCAACATTCACACTGGATTAGACGCACTCGCGTTTGGCTCTCTATTCACCTGGGCGTGGTTAGAATTATTCCAAGGTGTCAACTACTTCCGGCGGGTTCTAGGATTGATTGTGCTGCTGGGCGCAATTGCTTCTAGATTATCCTGGTCGTGAAAGGTTACCGCTCAAGGCATTGCCAGCTTTGTGAAAAAGCTGGCAAAATATCTATATGGTATTTCTGAAAAACTTGGTAAAGCTTCTCCAAAACATACTTAGTAAAATATATCACCTCCAGAAGCAATCCCTGTAGTATTTATAACGGATGCGATAGTTCTTAAACAAACCACCGTTGGCATCGCGCTATTCTAGGAAAGAATCAACCAGGCAGTAGCGCGTTCTATGGCAACCTATCTAGTTACAGGGGCAAATCGCGGCATCGGCTACGAATATTGCCGTCAGCTTCAAGCCAGAGGAGATACGGTTATTGCAGTTTGCCGGACTGTAACGGATGAATTGAAGGCGTTAGGAGTCAGAGTAGAGGATGGCATTGATGTGACTTCTGAGGCGGCGGTTGCTTCCTTACACGAAAAGCTAGGAGAAACCCAAATTGATGTCTTAATTAATAACGCGGCGATCGCCAAAACCATCACACTAGAACATCTTGATTTCAACAGTATTCGAGAACAGTTTGAAGTCAATGCTTTGGGCGCGTTGCGGGTAACTCAAATATTACTTCCCCACCTCAAAGCGGGTACAAAGGTTGTAATAATGACGAGCCGTATGGGATCAATATCTGATAATACTTCTGGCAGTTCCTACGGCTATCGGATGTCCAAAGTCGCACTATCAATGGCAGGTAAATCGTTGTCCCACGACCTCAGACCACGAGGTATTACTGTAGCTATTTTGCATCCAGGCTTGGTGCAAACCCGAATGACCAATTTTACAGCAAACGGTATTACGCCAGAAGTATCGGTACGAGGATTGTTAGCGCGAATTGATGAGTTGACGCTAGAAAATACAGGTACTTTTTGGCATAGCAATGGCGAGGTGCTGCCTTGGTAGTAAGTTGCTTTTTGGCTAGTAGCACATAGAAAGGTCTAAGGTAATGAAGCAGTTTTTAAATTAGACCTTCCTTTAGTAAAAGGGACAAAGGTTCATTATGAAGCGTTCTTAGCGTATCTAAATCTTTGATAACGCTTTTGTCTTTCCTGAGAAAGCGGAGCCGCCATCAGTAATATCTTCTCTACCAACATTGGAGCAATACGGTTGAACCATACAGCTAAATGACTTTGCCATCCTACCAAGATTTCCGGTTCGTCTTTACGCAACCCGGCAATTAGCCTAGTTGCTACTTGCTTAGAAGTCATCGGCACTACCCAACGGAACAATTTTAATTCTCGCACCATATCAGTGTCAGTCAAAGACGGTAACAAAGCTGTTACTCGAATATTATGTGCGGCTAGTTCACCACGCAAAGCTTGAGTAAAGCCTAAAATTGCAAACTTGGTAGCGGAATAAGTAGCCATTGTCGGTGCGGCTATCTTGCCCATGAGACTAGAAACATTAACGATGTTCCCTTCTTTTTGTCTTGCCATGCGCCGAGCAATTATCCGAGTAATAGTGTACATCCCGACTAAATTAACAGCAAGCTCTTCTTGCATATGCGGCAGTTGGGATTGCAAGAAAGGAGTTTGGTGGGCAACTCCAGCACAATTGACAAGCAAATGAATTGGCCCATGATCTCGCCACGCTTGCGCTAGTGCAGTATTAACTTCTACAGGCTTTGTTAGATCCAAAGCTAAGATTGCAACTTCTACGCCAAGATCCGAAACTAAAGCCGCCACTTCGGCTAACTTAGCTTGATCCCGTGCCAGTAACAATAGGCGTTTAACTCCTTGATGAGCTAATTCTAGAGCGATCGCTTGTCCTATCCCTCGACTAGCTCCAGTAATTAAAGCTGTCTTTCCTTGAATATTCATAACTAAAACCTCCTTGCTTATTGTTCCTAATGTGCTGTTAACCAGTGTCAGACTGGGAAAAAACCAGATTGAAGTAGAGCATGGATGGCATATCTCCTAAACACAATCATTAACAGAGCTAACTGTTTGAACACACCTTAACAACGGGATCAAGTATCTGCAACATTTATTAACAAAAGGGGAAAATTGTAATGTAGTTATACAAAGCTCTCAGAGACTGGCACGATCATCAGCAGCAGCGCAAATATCCGTCCGCTCTTTGCAGCGACCACTTCTATCAGGTTCGTGGACTTGTGCGGAAATTGGGAAAACTATGAGAGGAAGGTAGTCATAATGAAGACACAACCATTACTTGATTCTGCTAGAGAAAATTAAGTAATGCAGCAATTAGAGTTGTAATTATTGGTTTACTATGCCTTGAGTAATCCTTTGCCACATTGGTAGTTGAGTATCGCCACCGCCCTCAATCCTTTCCAACGCTGCCATCATCTCAATCCGTACATCAAATTCGGTTTCGCTTTTAACAGCTTTGTGTAAAGCATCCAAAGCGCCAAAGTCGCCCAATTCATTACTGAATCGAGCGGCTCTCCACCTCACTAGCTTCGAGGGATCTGTTAAGGCTCTAGTCATGGTCGCGATCGCTGCAACATCTCTCAAATCGCTTAAGGCATCCCCCGCCGTCCGACGCACAATAGCGGAGGGATCGCTAAGGGCAATCCGACAAAGCGGTTCAACTGCGTCTTTCATACCACTACCACCCAAAAGAGCCGCCGCCCAACGTCGGATTGTACTTTGTTCGTCATTGAGTAAAGTCAAAACCCGATCCAATGTTTCAAGATTTACTTCAAGCTGTTGGAGGGCTTTGAGTCGATTTTTCCAGTTCGGATCTTGTAGTTCCGTTAACAGAGATTGCTGCAAATCGGTATGGCTAGTTTGTTTAGTTTCAGCATGATTAGAGATTGCGGCAGATTCTATTCGAGCCAATTCCTCGTCATCAATTAGATCGGCAATTTCATCAGCAACTATCCTCGCCACCTCATCAGCAGAGCCAGCCGGGGACTGATAAGGTTCCCAGCGTCGCTCGGCTACATAATTGGCTCCCGTTGCCACAGTTGTCCTTTGCAACGCTTGGTTAAATCGGTCGGGCAATGCCACCCGTGCTTGTTGACCATCGGCAGAAACCGCACGGACTTGAATTGGAATTGCCCGAAACATTTGTACGGCAACTTCAACTTGACCAAAATTTGAGGGTGTAAGCTGCTCGGTAGTGAAATTAGCACTGGTTGCTGTTATCTGAGAGGGAGAAACTTGAGCGAGTAGCGCTTTGTCAGCATCCTTCGCTACCCCAATAATATCCGCCGCTTTCGCTAAAATAGGTTGCCAATCTGCGTTTCCTCTGCGCGTAAGGGTAATGAAATCCTGGAAAACGAAGACCGATTGCACTGATTCAATAGCAAGTAGCTGTTGGGCAAAAGCAGGAGCATCCAGCTTTATTTCGCCTTGTTGTAGAGTCAGGGCTTTAGCGCTAATCACTTGATTCAGGTTGAGCTTGATACAGTGAGGGCTGGGGGTAGTTTCAATCGAGCGAAGTTGCATAGCCTCATCCTTAAAGTATCAATATCAAACAGCCAGCAGTCAAGGCAGTTTTAAAACAAGTGGCATCTACCGTCAATCCTAGCTCATTATAATTGGGTAAAAATTTCCAAAGCCATACTTGTGTGACATACCCTTCATTCATCCAAAACCCCACTTCTGCGAGCGTTAGAAAACCCCGATGTCCTACCTCGAAGTTTTTAGTTGTTGAGCCATCTTTATGAAGTCTTTCATCTTAGAATCAGGACGACGAGTAGTGCTATCAGCGCCTAGTGAACCAAGATTTGCTTTACTAGGCACTGCCTCTTTTTCAGTTGGTTTTAAACTTTGTTCTTCATTTGTTTCCAGAAAATCTTGTGCGTCTGTAAACCCAAGCAGTTTACCGAGAAAGATTAAAAGTTGTTTGAGCCAGCTAAAGAGGTTTTTCATCAAATTAAAGAACTGATAAAGCCAACCTTCAAGGCGAATGAGCGAATTTTGAAGGATCTGAGTTAAACGAAACATGGCAATAACTAGAATTTAAAAAGTATATATAAGCTAATCTTACCTAAATTTAACGTCAGCCGAATATGATCGGTTGTGTTGCAAAAACCAAGTAGCTGTACCTTACCCAGAGCAAGTGTGGGAATCTGAGGTATTAGCGGTGCTGCCGTTTGGTCGCAAGTCTTTAATTGTTGAGTCCGGCGGGATGGTGGTTCAAGGTCGGGCGTATTCTTCACTTAATGATAAGAATGACGAAATGCTAATTGCGGTTGCTGCTGTTACGGTTCGTCTTGAGACTAATTAAAAACCAAGTTTGGGGAGCATAGGAACAATATAATGTCAGTTTTAAGTTATCCCCTAGAACTAAATGCGCGATCGCCAATGTTCTCTACGCTATGCGTAATCGCCTCCGGCACGAATGGCACGCGCGTTAAGCCACGGGTGTTCCGATTAAAACCATTGCTCATCCTACTTTCAAGTTATTTTTGGATACATTTCCCCTCCCCCTCTTTCGCCACTCTACCTATCTTACGGAGGAACATTTCTACTGCTAATTCTGCTGCAATATAGATTAATGTTTTACAACTCAACATCAAAGCAAGCAATTTGTGATCGAAGCTGTAATTTTCGACATCGACGGAACACTGGTTGATACTGTTGACTTTCACGCCCAGTCCTGGGAAAGAACTTTCACTCACTTTGGTCATCAGATTCCTTATGAGCAAATACGCCTCCAGATCGGTAAAGGCAGTGACAAGTTAATGCCAGTCTTTTTTTCCCTGGAAGAACTTAACCAATCAGATGATGCTCAAAGCCCCACTTTCGGTGAACGTATGCGAGATTATCGCAGGGAACTCTACAAGAACGAATATCATCCCCGGATAAAAGCTTTTCCTCAAGTGCGTGAGTTGTTCTTGGCAATTAAAGCCGACGGCAAACTCCTTGCTCTAGCTTCCTCGGCTACAAAGGACGATTTAGCAACCTACAAACAGATTCTGAATGTTGAAGATTTAATCGATGCTGCAACCACTACCACAGAGGTAAAATCGTCTAAGCCAGATCCGGATCTGTTCTTTGACACGCTGGATAAGTTAGGTAACGTTGCTCCTAATAATGTCATTGTTGTAGGCGATACACCCTATGACGCAGAAGCGGCAGGTAAGGCGAACCTACGCACGATTGGTGTACTTTCTGGTGGTTTCGCCGCAGAAAACTTACGTCAGGCAGGTTGCATTGCCATTTACCAAGATATAGCCGATCTGCTGGCACACTACGATGAATCTCCGCTCAAGTAATTTCTGGCGGGTTCTTTGTCATAACGAGCAATTTTTGAGTGCTTGAATGATTCAGCCCAATGCGATCGCGCCTTAAGGGGTTAGGGGCAGCGTCACAATTCAATTTACAAGGGTTTTAGGAAAGACTTATGCTTATCATGAGACATTCGGTTAGAGTGGAATTTAGGATGTAGTGCGCCTTTAGGGAATCCATCTTGGAGTATTTGGTGTTTGTCTACACGGTAGTTATCTAAGATTCCATAACACTTAGTTTTTAAGGCTATTTCTCTTACAAATTTTTCAGTAAAAATTACTCCAAAGTAAGTGCAGTCAGTAAAATCTTCATTCCGCGTAGGATCAATTACCTGAGCATTGTCATCAATTAGCCAAGCATGAACTATTGGGATTGGCACTTCATTAGAAATAGCAAATCCTTCACAATAACTTAGTTCTGGGTAATTCCACAATGCTTGAAAACAGTTTTGATAACAAGATTTAGGTTGTCCTTTAAATGGGCTAGGTTTAATCCTTTTCAAAAATGACTGACCATTTTCTAATATCAGGCGTTGAATATTTTTAGAAGGATTTATAGATTTTTTATTTATTCTGTCATTTAATTCTGCTTGTTGATTTAGAAATGCCAACATATATTCGAGGTTATCACTCATTAGCTTAAAGAAAGTGAGTTAAAGGGTTTGACAAGTATTTGAATAATAGGCAGTGGCAGCAGGAGGAAATTTACAGGCTCTCCTAAATAAGAAACGCTCTTTTCAGAATTTGCCCAGAAAACTCCATGCGGAACATCTGAAGTTTCCCCAATCCACATTCTTAGCCGATAATCAACTCGCAAGTCTCCTACATCAATCCAATAATGTAGAGGAATTGTGTGGTTAGTAGGTTTGTGTGTTACTTGACCAATGTTGACAGTATGTTTGATTTTTTCATCTGATAAGATTCTGTGAAAGACTTGTGTTAACCCATCACATTCTAAATGTTTCAAGGAATTGAAAGGATTGGGGAGAAGATGAAGGCGATTAATCAATGTATTGTCATACTGCTTAGATTCTTTCATCAAATTTGATTGGTAAAAATAGTATTGATTGATAACTATTTAGAAGTCAAAGTTAAAACCCTTGCTGCTCTAGTATCCTTAACTTGGCTAACTTTCGATTGAGGAGCAAAGCATCGCTTTCAGGCTTACCACCTTCACCATTCCAGCGTTCTTCTTCCAGCCATTCTATATTTTCAGGTGTAGGGCGAAATGACCAAACTGGTCGTTTTCTGTTGTATTCTGCCTGTGCTTTTTGAACTACATTAGGATGTTCCTCATTCCACTGTTGCTGTTTAGACTTACTCATTTTAACTATTAATACTTCTAAACATACATTCAGTTCTATACCCTACAATTAGTTAAATAAATAGTTGATTAACTATTTATTTTGAAAAGAGCGCGTCACCACTGAGCGTAATGCCGGAAGCGAAGCCCTGCGTGCGCGTTTGCGCTATCGCACTTCATTAAAGCTGTAAATATAAATTAACTAAGGTAATATTTAGATTCAGCCTGAAAACCCGCATAAAATGCCGCTTGCAGTTCGTCTCTTAGTTCTTCGGCCAAGTCACCCCATTTTGATACGCCAGCAGTATGAATCAAGTCCTCTCTGTCATCTTTAGTCATGAATGAGGTTCTTTGGTTAGCTCTAGCTTCGGCTCCGAAGCTATGAGCAGAACTTAGAAGCTTTTGTTTATCCATTCTTTTTTCTCCAATCGGTAATTAATTGACTGCTACAAAATAAAGTTTTGGGCTGTCGTTAGCTACTAATTTCAAACTTAGAAGTTACTTTTGTACGACGGATTCAATACTTTCTAAGCTTTTCCCAATCGGATTATAATTAGGGGGGAACTGGAAAAAATCAGATGCCCAGTAACTTGTCTTTGTTTTATGCTCGTACTCTGCAACTTCATCATAGGAGCCGATACATATTTTATTTTCTGTAAAATATAACCGAATCTTTCCTTCTTTATTTGGTACTAACATAAAATTCAACTTCTTAACTTTAATAGTAAAACAAATTTACAAAGCAAATCCGCTCTTTACCGTAGGTTTTTAGACATTATAGTTTTAGGCATCTACTAAAATTGTAAGCTTCTCCTACTTGAAGCTATTAACTTTGTCTAGTCGCTTGTTCAATTCTTAACTGGAGATAAGAATCCTGCTCAGGCCATCCTAATTTCCAAGCATCCATGCGCTTAAGAACTTCAGGCTCCCAATCGGAAGGAAAATATTGCTGAATAAGTAAATAGTGGTTCAATTCTTCTTCCGTTAACCACCATCTCCTCCCGCTAAAAGAAACAGGGTAAGTTTTTTTATAACCCGTGCTTGACCTAGACAAAATATCATATTCAACTTCATCGCTTGACTCATTCATATCTAATTTTCCTCTTTTATGTTCGCATTCTGTACTTGCAACAATTTTTTGTATTTGGTAGTTAATAGATGTTTAATTTTTCTACTTACTGAAAGCTTTTTATTGTTTATTTCTCCTTCTATTTTTATTTATTTGTATTAAATAACAGTAATTGAAATTTCCAACCTCTCTTGAAAACCTCGGAGTTGGGAAACCACACCCTCAAGTTTCCGCCACTATAAATAGACGCGCGTTAGTGAGACAATAAATACTGTCTACCAAAATCTTCGTACCAAACCAAAAGATGATCACCTAACGTATTAAGAGAAATCTGGCTTAACGCGCACGATTCATTAAACTTCTTAGTAGTCTTCAGTAAAGTATCGTAAGCTATCCATCCGTTGTAAACTTTTTCGACGCTGCTATAAGTTGTGGTTGACTTCTTGATAGATTTGTCGAACATTGAACGGCTGGCTTTTACACCATCAATTATTAAGCTTGCAAATTCACTTTCATGCCAAATTGTAGTCCCCGAACATTTTGCTTTCGGAGCATCTTGGATTAGCTTGTAATTGTCCGTAAACTCAACTTCTTTAGCATAGATTGACCCAAGATAAGTATCGACAGCGATCGCCGGAGCATCCACCAACTCACCCGTTTCCTTAGTCGCCTTCTTGTTAGCTCGAATAATATGCCGATTAACATATATCTGTGCTTTCATAGAGAGTAATTCCTTTTAAATAATGGGAATTGCGATCACTCTTTCCGCCAAGCCATGAGAAATCGCTTATACCTAATATTTTACATCGTTTACTATGTAAAAGCAAGATATTGATTGATGTATGACTGAGTTTTCGGAAACAGATCCAACATCAGAAAATTATTTGCGTTCAGGACTACCGCATAATAAAACATTAACTAGCTAATGTTTTATTATGCTTTGCCCATAACTATAACTGGTTCAATCCAAACTAATTTTCTGTGCTGTCTGCCTTCCCCATAGGGCTGATTTCGCAAGTACCCTCTGCGCCAATGAACGCGGGGAGAAGAATGAGTACCGCCTTTATCTGATGTATCTTCGGACTTGACGCGATAGTTTTTCCCAATCCACAGGGGTTCGTAGAAATCTTTGGCTTTATTCTTGGCAAATCCCTGATTAATTCTGATTACTTGAGATTCTGTATCTACTAATTCAGGGCGGCACTCCATGATTAGAATTAGTCGCAGTAATATTGACTGCAAATAACTATTAAACTCTACAACTGCTTGTGGATCTACATCTTGGACATCGGCATAAGTTAATTGTCTTAAGTTATCACTTACCTTAAACCTGCGGCAGAAGAAACTAGATCCATCAATTGCAGTCCAGTAAAGATAATCGTCACTAGGATCGTAGTGCCAAAAGATTGCCTCAATGCTACGTTTCTCTGGAGACAAAACTACATTTTTGGGCAGTATAAAAATTCCAGTTTTCATTGCCCAGTGCAAGCTATCAGCTTCAATACTCAAATCTGATTGCATGAGCGCTGTTAGTAAATCTTTACCCACCCAATAAGCAGGACATTTAGCTTCACCTACTTTGTAGAGAGCGTAAAGAGAAGTGTATATTGAATTTTTACTATCAGTTGTTAATTTCTGACGAATCTCGTTTTCTTTGACAGAAAAGTAAATATCGGCAACATGACCGCATATCTTTTCATAGTCTTCGTAGCCATCTACACTTACTACAGGACAAATAACGAGCGCCTCATACCAACCTTTAGGTTTTTTACTCATGTTCTATTTGACGAAATTTGAGATTCAAACTTACTTAATACAAAAGCATCTAGTAACTAAAGATAATCAAATATTTTTTTGTTAACATATCCAATCTGCTTACCTGCTAATAAAAACAACACATTATTTTTATCAGGTGCAGTAAAGCCAGTTTCTAATTCTGACTGAAGTACCATTCCCTTTACTTCATATTCAATAGGAGCGGAAGGCTGAATCACGATCCTTATTTCCATTTCAGGATCTAAATCCTCTAATTCATTTATTAGATCTTGTACCTTCATTTTCATCTTTTTATCTCCTTGACTCTTTACTAAATAAGCATAGCGAATTTTGTGTAAGGACACATGAAAACTAGATAATATTTAAAAGCTTAAGCAGTTTTAAATATGTTTTGGCGATGCCAGCGTAGCGCTTCCAAGCGGGGATAATATTGTGCGTTGACTGGTAGGCGAATGCGATCGCCATTGAACTGTTGCATAGGTTTACTGTTCGGATCATCTTCACGAAGGTCGTCTTTTACTAGGATAGTAAAATCATCGTTGATACTGAACCAACCCTTATCAAATGCCCAATGATGATTTTTGCATAACGAAATGCCGTTATCAATGCGGTCATCATAGAATTGAGAGAAGGGCATAATATGCGACCCGTCTACAATATTTTGTCCTAATGAGTTAAGTATCTGTAACTCGCAAAAAGCGCAACGATGTTCGTAGATAGAAATAATAACTTTACGGAAAGCAGCATCTCTAACAACTGTTTTAGTTTCATCCTTTAATACGGATTCTTCGTAAACTGTGCCACCTGTAGCTAATAGTTTCTGCTGAAATTCAGCAAAAGCATTAATGCGTAAAACTTCTTGCAATTGTTGAGTTTTATCAGCAAACCAAAAGTTGAGCAAGGTAGTAATCAACAAATTTCTAGGTATAGGTTGTTGCAATAGCTCAAACAACGGTTGTGTTGCAAAAAATGGTAGGCTAAAATAATGCTGCTAGAGAAAATAATTCTGCCTGCCTCTAATGAATCCTAAAGCTCCATTCAAATGGCGGCATTACCAGTCCGAAATTATCTTGCAGTGTG
>NZ_JBYCCV010000112.1:0-11311 GCF_057473825.1 Aliterella sp. E5.1 | reverse complement strand
ACGTCTGTTGGCAAACAGGACAGAGATAGCGTTGATGTCCGTTGGGCATCTTGCCGTGTTTATGGGCTTTAGAATGATCACACAAAGGGCATTGCATGGACGAGTTGCAGATGAGAGATCCCCTCTACTCTACCAATCCCACGTTTATTTGACGCACTACCATATAAAGTGTAACTCAGGCATAAGCTAACAGAAAAAATTTGTGTTTTGGAAACGCTGCTTGCAATTAATCAGCCTATTGATAGGGTTGTGGTTAGGGCTGAATTTGTTTGTCCAATTAGGGGCAGAGGTTTTTTGGTTTCAAGAAGTTGGATATTTACAAGTATTGCAGTTGCGGCTGACCACCCAAGTTTTAGTATGGGCAACGGCAAGTAGCATTACGGCGTTTTACTTGCTAGGAAACTTAGCTGTAGCCCGCCGATTGAAGTACGCTAAACCGTCAAAGGGTTTGGTCGGAATAACGCGATCGCCAAGTATCAAATTAAACTGGTTGTTACCAGGCATACTGGGATTAAACGGACTTGTAGCTTTACTGGTAGTTCACTACAGCAAAGTTGCTTGGACATACTTGCAGCCTGCTAACTTCAGTTTACCTAAAATCTCGCCGCCAATTCCACCTTTATTTACTCTAGAATCGGTCTGGCAAATGTGCCAAGAATTTAATGGGTATTTGACCATTGGTTTACTATTGAGCAGTGCGATCGCCTTATTGATATATTCAGAGTTATTGTTAAATGCGATCGCCCTATTGCTGAGTGCAATCATGGGTTTGGTACTGTCAGCGCATTGGGCGAATATCTTGCAATATCTGCGTCCTACAGCTTTTAGCAGTGTTGACCCATTATTTCATCGTAATATTAGCTTTTATATATTTACCTTGCCAATTTGGAGACTACTCGAATTTTGGCTTGTGGGATTATGTTTATACGGTTTAATTGCTGTGGCTTTAACCTATCTACGATCGGGAGATAGTTTGAGTCAAGGCAGATTTAGGGGATTTTCTAGTTCTCAGCAACAGCATTTACTCGCCTTGGGTAGCGCCTTAATGCTAGTAGTAGCGTTTACCTATTGGCTAAGTCGCTATGAACTATTGTATTCAACGCGCGGAGTTGCCTATGGCGCAAGTTATACAGATATTGCAATTCAAATTCCAAGTTATACGCTGCTAAGTATTCTGGGAATTGCGATCGCCATATTATTATTGACCAGTGCCACCCAGGTTACCGCTAGAAAGAAACTGAGTTTTGTAGGTTATGTACTGGGACTGTATACAACAATTGCGATCGGTGCAAGCTTTGTTTTACCGATTGTAGTGCAGCGATTAATCGTTCAACCCAACGAATTAGCTAGAGAGCGCCCCTACATCGAGCGGAGTATTGCTTTAACTAGGCAGGCTTTTGACCTAGAAAATATTGAAACTGAAACCTTTAATCCTCAAAATAATTTAACCTACGCTGATATTCAAGCCAACGCCTTCACGGTTAACAACATTCGCCTTTGGGATCGCAAGCCCTTACTAGATAGTAATCGTCAGCTACAACAAATTCGCCTTTACTATCGGTTTCTTGATGCAGACATCGATCGCTACACTTTGCAAGCCGATTCTACCGCTTCTGAAAAACGACAAACTCTAATTGCCGCCAGAGAATTAGATTATAGCGCCGTACCGGAGGAAGCTCAAACTTGGGTCAACAAGCGGCTAATTTATACTCATGGCTATGGCTTTACCCTCAGCCCAGTAAATACTGTAGCTCCTAGTGGCTTGCCAGAATACTTTATTAAAGATATTGGCACTACCACAGCTTTGAACGCTTCGAGCGCTGCTGTCAGCGCTAGTATCCCCATCGGACAACCCCGAATTTATTATGGCGAGATAACTAATACTTACGTGATGACTGGGACTACAGTTAAAGAATTCGACTACCCCAGTGGCAACGATAATGTTTACAACATTTACAGTGGTAGGGGTGGAATAAAAATTGGTTCTTTTTGGCGCAAAACTTTATTTGCTAAATACCTAAACGATTGGCAAATGCTGCTGACGCGAAACTTTTTGCCCGATACCAAAGTATTGTTTAGGCGCAATATTAATCAACGTATTCGGGCGATTGCTCCTTTTTTACAATACGATAGCGATCCTTATCTAGTAGTAGCCGATACCAAAATTCCCGGACAAGAAGGCAATTATTTGTACTGGATAGTTGACGCTTATACAACAAGCGATCGCTATCCTTATTCCGATCGCGGCGCTCAAGGCATTAACTACATCCGCAACTCGGTGAAAGTCGTCATTGATGCCTATCACGGCTCTGTTGACTTCTATATTGCCGATCCTAGAGATCCAATTATCAATACTTGGCAACAGCTTTTTCCTCAATTATTTAAGCCTCTTAGCGCTATGCCTGCTAGTATCCGCGCCCATCTGCGCTATCCCGTAGACTTCTTTAATATTCAATCTGAGCGGTTGATGACCTATCACATGACCGACGCGCAGGTTTTTTACAACCGGGAAGATCAGTGGCAAATACCAAATGAAGTTTACGGCAATAAACCCAAATTAGTAGAACCTTATTACTTAATTACTAGCTTGCCTGCGGTTCCTTTTGAAGAATTTATCTTACTGCTGCCCTACACTCCCAAAGAACGCACTAACTTAATTGCTTGGTTAGCGGCGCGTTCTGACGGCGAAAACTACGGTAAGTTACTACTTTATGAGTTTCCCAAACAGCAATTAGTTTATGGAACAGAACAAATTGAAGCTCGCATCAATCAAGATCCAGTAATTTCACAGCAAATTTCTCTATGGAATCGCCAAGGTTCACGAGCTATTCAAGGCAATTTGTTGATTGTACCGATAGAACAATCTTTGCTTTATGTAGAGCCAATTTATTTAGAAGCCGAGCAAAATAGTTTGCCGACTTTAGTTAGAGTAGTTGTGGCTTACGAAAACCGGATTGTGATGGCAGAAACTTTGGACCAAGCTTTGAGGGCAATTTTTCAAGCCCCAGAAACTACGACTCCAGCCATTATTCGTTCTGTAGGGGAGCCGTAGAATTGGAAAAACTGGAGAAATTTTTACTGTAAGTGAGGAGTTCTATTAATAAAACTCCTCACGTTACCAACTTCAAGTAGCAAGTTTTTATTCGGTATCGTCATGGGCGAACCGATGGTAGAGGAAGTCTAGGGCGTAGTTTCGCAGTTTATAGTATTGCGGATCTTCCATAATGCGAGTGCGATCGCGCGGGCGAGGAAAAGGAATTTCCATTATTTCCCCAATACTAGCAGCAGGTCCATTAGTCATCATTACTAAGCGATCGGACAGAAACAAAGCTTCGTCAATATCGTGAGTAATCATTAGCACCGTACAGCGATGATCGTTCCAGATTTTTAGCAATTCTTCTTGCAATTCCTCTTTTGTAATCGCATCTAATGCCCCAAACGGCTCATCTAGAATCAAAACTTTAGGACGAATCGCCAAAGCGCGGGCAATAGAAACGCGCTGTTTCATGCCACCAGAGAGTTGTGGGGGCTTTTTATCGGCGGCTTCCGTCAGTCCCACCATTGCCAAATGCTCGCGCACGATCGCGCGTTTTTCTGCCTCTGGCTTGTTGGGATGCACGGCGTTAACAGCGATGTAGACATTTTCAAAAGCAGTCTTCCAAGGTAGCAAAGCATAATTTTGAAACACTACCATGCGATCGGGTCCAGGTTTTGTAATCGGCACAGAGCTAAGTTCTACCCTACCGCTACTAGGGGTAGTAAAACCCGACACCATATTGAGCAGCGTTGATTTGCCACAACCAGAGTGACCGATGACGCAGATAAATTCACCCTCCGCTACAGTGAGGTTGACTCCTTCAAGTACGGTGTATGTACCTTTGTTGGCTGTGGGATAGACCTTAGAAACATCCTCTATTACCAAGAATGGACTGGTTTGAGTGGCTTTTGTTGCTGAGGTCTTGGCGTTGGGATCGATATAAGCAAGAGTACGGTTGTGCATTGGTTTAGTTGAAGTAGTAAAGAGGTTTGGAGTAGCGATCCCCCCTAACTCACGGCAATAAAGTGGGAAGCGGAAGCTCATCCGCTTTTTGCCTCCCCTTAAAAAGGGGGGAAAATAAAGCGCCGTTTTTAAGAGATTGGGGGATTTGTTAGGCGTAAATTTCGATTAAGCGGCGATCGTTGGGCGCGAATCGAGTACAACTTCGGCAATTGAGAAATCTTGTTTGATTGGCAGACTGTTGAGATAAGAAATCGGATCGTCGGCATTGAAAGGCGTGCCATCAAATAGTTGAATGGCGCTGCGAGTGTAACTAATATCACCAAGACCTAGTTCTCGTGCGGCGGTACTAAATACCCCCACTTTGCAAATGCGTTCGAGAATTTCTACCCAGTTTCTAGGGAAAGGAGTATCACCCCAACGAGCTAGTTGAGTCATAATCCAAAGTTGCTCGGTGCGGCTGGGGCGATTGACACCGGAAGCTCCATAAAACTGATGGTGGGCATACTCGCGCATTGGATGCTCTAAGCTGCACGTTGAACTACCTGGATCTCCCATCTGGATATAATCTATATCCGTACTTACATACTCTCGCCCTGCTAAAATCTCGCGAATTTCTTGACCGTTCTCCGCCTCGGAACAGTAACGGCAAGCCTCTAGAAGAGCTTTGACTAGGGCAATGTGAGTATTAGGATATGCCGCCGCCCAATCTTCGCGAACGCCGAGAACTTTGCCTGGGTGTCCCAGCCAGATGTCTAAGTCTGTCGCAATAGTAAAGCCAATGCCTTCATCGGCAGCCCGGAGGTTCCAAGGTTCTCCGACACAGTAACCGTCAATACTACCAGCTTGTAAGTCGGCAACCATCTGAGCGGGTGGAATAGTCGTTAGCTTGACATCGCGATCGGGGTCAATGCCTCCGGCTGCCAGCCAATAACGTAGTAGGAGGTTGTGCATTGAAGAAGGATGTACCATCCCCATCCGATGTTGACCTTGGGGAGTTTTGTGTAGCATTTCCTTAAAGTCACTTAAGGAGTAAACGCCCTGGTCGTAGAAACGCTTTGCAAGGGTGATTGCATTGCCATTACGGGTCATAGTTAGGGACGTGACAATGGGGACGGGTTTGTTTTCATGACCCCCCAGAGTCAACCACAGAGGCATCCCGGAAGGCATTTGCGCCGCATCTAAATAACCGCCAGTAATACCATCGGTTATTCCCCGCCAATTAGATTCCCGGACTAGGGTAACTTCATCTAAACCATGCTTGGCAAAAAAGCCTTTTTCTTTGGCGATTGCTAGAGGCGCACAAGCGGTTAGAGGCAAAAAGCCTACCTCTAAATTGACTTTTTCTAGTCCGTGACGAGCGATCGCTCCAGTCTTTCTTGCCCGAATTTTCTTAATTCGTTTTTGCTGGTTGAGAAAGTAAATCATCTCGCTCCGCAAGCTGTAGTAGCTGGGATGTTCTACTACTTCCATCCGCTTGCGGGGTCTGGGAATATCTACCTCTAGAATCTGACCGATTTTTGACTCCGGTCCATTGGTCAGCATGACAATGCGGTCAGATAGTAGCACCGCTTCATCAACGTCGTGAGTCACCATAATTGCCGTAACTTGATTTTCTTCGCAGATTTGCATCAACTGCTCTTGCAAGTTACCCCGCGTTAAGGCATCCAACGCGCCAAAGGGTTCATCCAGGAGTAAGAGTTTGGGACGAATAGCCAAAGCGCGGGCGATCGCAACTCGTTGTTTCATTCCTCCCGACAACTGCCCTGGTTGCTTGTCGGCGGCATGGCGCAAGCCTACCATATCTATATGTTGCTCGATAATGCTTTTGCGATCGCTTGGGGGCAGATCGCTCATCACGGAGTTCACGGCGAGGGCGATATTTTCCCGGACTGTCCGCCAAGGTAATAAAGAATAATTTTGGAATACTACCATCCGGTCGGGACCTGGCTGAGTAATCTTTTTCCCTTCTAGAGTGACAACTCCTTCGCTTGGTAAATCTAAACCTGCCACCATGTTCAACAAAGTTGATTTACCACAACCAGAGTGACCGATGAGCGAGACAAATTCTCCTTTTTTGATTTGGAGGTCAATGCCTTTAAGAGCGATATAGCTACCACCACCTGCTAAGGGAAAAACTTTATCAATTTGATCGACAGCAACAAATACAGACATAGTTAATTTTGGGAGTTAGAGTTTGGAAAAAAGTTATTTTGTTTCGCGTTTTTACTTTGGTTCGGCAGGCAAAATCTTTGTTTCGACCCAACCCATCAATTTGTCTAGCACTAGACCAACAACGCCGATGTAAATTAGAGCTAGTATTACTTCGCTAACGTTGTTATTTTGGTAGGCTTCCCAGATAAAAAAACCAATGCCAACAATCCCCGACATCACAATCTCGGCGGCGATAATTGCTAGCCAAGCTAAGCCAATGGCAATTCTCAAACCTGTAAATATGTAGGGTAGCGCCGCCGGAATTAGGATATTAAAGAAATACTCTTTGCGAGTTAGTTGTAATACTTTGGCAACGTTGTTGTAGTCTTGGGGAATTTGTTTGACTCCAACGGCTGTATTAATTAAGATGGGCCAAATTGCCGTAATAAAAATTACAAACAAAGCGGCGGGTTCGTTTTGGCGCAAGGCAGCTAAAGCAATGGGAACCCACGCTAAAGGCGGTACAGTCCGCAATAGTTGGAAAATCGGATCTAAAGCTTTGGACATCATTTTATTTGTCCCAATCAATATCCCCAAGCCAATCCCCACAATTGCCGCTAGGGTATAACTGATTGCTACTCTTTGCAGACTGGCGAAAATTTGCCAAAATAAACCCTTATCTGTACCACCGCGATCGTAAAAGGGCCAGAAAATCAAGATCCAGGTATCTTGAACAACCTGGATTGGACCGGGTAAAGTTGCCCCTGGAGTCCAAGAAAATAATTGCCATACCGCTAGAAAAATTGCGATCGCAATTATTGGCGGGATAAAATCGGGAAATTGCTTGCTCAGGCGGGAACCCCAACCTTTGGTATTTCTGGCAGGTCGTCGGCTTTGAAGTGTGGTCATTGGCTGTATTTTCCTTTAGTTGTATGAGTTAACAGGCGATCGCCTGGGAACAAAAATGTACTATTAGCTAGAAGTACGCCTGTACATTTTTAAGGTTGGGGAAACGGTAAGTTGGTTGAAATCAACAGCAGACTAGGTTTTTAAATGTTTACTTTCTTAATCTTCAAACTCTGCAAATATGCCTTTGGATTTTCTGGATCGAATTTGACCCCATCAAAAAACGTTTCAACACCACGCGATGTGCTTGTGGGAATATCCGCCGCCGCAATGCCTAATTCTGTCGCCGCTTGTTTCCAAATATCTTCGCGGTTGACTTTATCAATTAGCGCTTTAGCATTTGTCAAAGTATCTGGAGGCAAAAAGCCCCAGCGTACACTCTCAGTTAAAAACCAAAGATCGTGACTCTTGTAGGGATAAGAAACGCTACCTTTTTCATCTTTCCAGTAATGGGCAGCCATCGATTTATCATCAATTACCCGACCATCGCCCATGTCGTATTTGCCCTGAAATGGATCTGTAAGAATTGCGACTGGAAGATTGAAGTAATTGCGTCCACTGAGGATTTGAGCTGCTTCTTCGCGGTTGTCAAAGTTATCCAGCCACTGCTGCGCTTCCATGATGCCTTTCAAAAGTGCTTTGGTCGCCTTGGGATTTTTATCAACCCAGTCAGCTTTCATAGCAAAGTATTCTTCGGGATGATTCTTCCAAATCTCTGCCGTCAATGCTGCCATGTAGCCTATCTTGTCTTTGACAATGCGGTAGGGCCAAGGATCTCCTGTACTAAAAGCATCCATCGTCTCTGTTTTCATATTGGCGACAGTTTGAGCTGATGGTACTGGCATTAAATTAATATCTCGATCTGGATCTATACCGCCAGCAGCTAACCAGTAGCGAATCCAAAAATCCTGATTAACGTGGGGAAAAGTATGTGCGGCTTTAAAGATATTACCTTTTGATTTGAGTTGACTAACAATTGCTTGCCCTTGTGCCAGCTTGAGGTCAACACCCTGACCTTTCCACTTATTAGCAATCGCAATTCCATTCCCATGGGTAACTAGCTGTGCCAATACATACATGGGAATTTTTACATTGCCCTTAGTAATAACACCTTCAGTTATCAAGTGAGGCATTGGCATCTGCCATTGACCACCTTCAATACCTCCACCCTCAGAGCCAATTTCTACGTTGTCCCGCGCTGAACCCCAAGAAGCTTGTTTAGAAAGTTCAACATCAGTCATGCCGTACTTAGCAAAAAAGCCTTTTTCTTTGGCAATAATTAGGGGAGCCGCTTCAACAATCGGGATATATCCCAGCTTAACTTTAGTAGTTTCCGGTGTTTGTTCGGGGCTAAGGTCAACCGCCGAGACTTGTTGCGCTTGACTAATGCCAGAGGAATCGGGAGGATTTCCTAAGCAGCCATTGAGCAATACCGAGCCTACAGCCGATGCTCCAGCAGTTAAAAGAAATTTGCGGCGAGAAATTTGATTGAAAAACTGGCTCATAACATCTCCTGATAATAAATTCAATTTCCTGTCTTTTGTACCGATGCTAAACGCCTAAAGGGCAGTCGGCAGACGCGAAAAACGATGTGCTAAGGAGAGCCAGAAAACTGCTGCGAGCGTAGGCTGTAATCCCTGGAATTAACTCTCAATAGCTCCAAATCCAAACATAAGGAATTTTAAAAACTCGCTATGCCTTGAAGTCATAACTAATGCAGTGGGCAACGGTTATGCTTTCGCTTTGGCGACTTCTTATAGAGAATATCCTAGAGAAATCATAGAAGCAAGCCGTTATTTTTATAATTTTTATAGATATTTTCTATTCATGCGTATAACAGATTTGATTCAAGGCAAATTTCGCCCGTAGCTCCTGCAAATACTAGCTAAAACAAGCATTGGCTTAAATAGCAGGACATGGGGATCGCAGTAAAATCCTCAAAATATGATAGATGAAACCTTAAATATAAAATTAATGATAGAGTTTACCTATGATTAATATTGGTAGGCAAATGGATGTTGAAACACGCAACCCTGCATCAGCTAAAAGTATTTGAAGCGATCGCCAGATCCGGGAGCTTTACAAAAGCAGCAGAGGAAATGTTTTTGAGTCAGCCTACGGTTTCTCAGCAGATTAAGCAGCTAACCAAAGCCGTGGGAACACCGTTATTTGAACAAATAGGCAAGCGCATTTACCTTACCGATGCTGGGAAGGAAGTTTTAATAGCGTGCAAGGATATCTCAGAAAAAATGTCACAACTAGAGATGACTTTGGCAGACTTGAGAGGGCTAAAGCAGGGAAATCTACGTCTAGCTGTAATTACAACGGCTAAATATTTTGTACCGCGTTTGCTCGGACAATTTCGTCATCGTTATCCAGGTATCAAAATCTTTTTGCAAGTCACAAACCGCAAGCAAGTATTGGAGCGATTGAGCGAAAATGTGGACGATCTTTATATTCTTGGACAACCACCGGAGGGACTAGATATTAATCTGCGTCCGATTTTAGAAAATGCCTTAGTTGCGATCGCACCTTCAGATCATCCCCTAGCTGGAGAAAAAAACATTACCCTACAGCGCTTTGCGGAGGAGCCATTTATTATCCGAGAGGCGGGATCGGGGACGCGAATGGCGGTGGAAAGTTTCTTTGCAGAAAATCGCTGTGAAATGAATATAGAGATGGAGATTGGTAGCAACGAAGCAATCAAACACGCGATCGTTGGTGGCTTGGGTGTATCGGTATTATCACGCCATGTTTTGGCGCTTGAAGGCACAAAAGGTCCTCTAACTATTTTGGATGTTGAAGGATTTCCTATCCAGCGCCACTGGTATATTGTCTATCCAGCCAGCAAACAATTGTCTGTGGTTGCCAGCACTTTTCTAGAATATCTTTTAAATGAAGGCAAGCAGATGGTGGCTCAGATAGATTTAGAGTTGACCCAAAGCGAAGAAAAAAGTTTTTCAGCTTGACTAGCGAAATAGCCAAAGCCAGGAAATGCCCTGGCTGTATTCGCAACCAAAAGAAATCACTTAAGGCAAACCAAGCAATATTACCAATGCAGTATGGTACAAGTATTATCTAACTCGTCTTTTGGTGCTTGCGCTTCAACAAAGCACCACCGCCTAAAGCATCAAAAGCCAAAATTCCCAACATCAAAGTAGGTTCCGGGATAGGCGCGGCGGTAATTCTACCAAAAACCCCGGCGGTAGTGCTTTGGTTTTCAAGGACGCGGAACTGATTAACTGTGGTAAAACCTCCGTCTTGGCTAAAACTATCTAAGGAAAGAGTGTAATTAGTTGTGCCAATTGTGAAAGTCTGCCCGTTCTTCAGGAGTACCAATATTAGGCGTGCTATTGTTCTGAAGATTGAAGTTGAAAGCTTGATTAACATCTGTAGGATCGGTGAAATCTACTAAAATGTTGAGAGGCACAGTATCAACAGTTGTGCCTAAACTAACGGATCCATTGTAGTAAGTGAAAGTTCCAATCTGGAACGAAAAGTCAACAGTCGTAGAAAAGAAAGTGCCAGCAAAGCTATACTGATTTGGTGACGAACCTTCAAAGGATTCACCAAAGGTAAAAGTATTGGTTCCAACTCCTGTAAATACAGGATTGGCGTTCGCGCCTGGGTTAGGAGTACCAAAAGTACCGCTAGAGTTTCCTGAAAAAGTTTGTGCAAAGCTAGGGGTTGCTACAATGAGTTCTACTCCTGCCCCAAAACAAGCTCTAATAAGTTTTGCTGGTTGCATTGGCTGAATTCCTGCCATAATCTAGGTTTATTTAAAGCTGCCTTTCTTGGATTCTTTCTTTCTGGCTTGTCAATCTTTCAACAGCAACTTTAGCCTATTTTTAAGTGAATGTAAGACCTAAGAATTGGCAAGAAGTTGCGACAAATGGGGCGGCATCGGCTGTGCGTGTACAAGCTGACCGCTTGCTAAATACTCAAGTTCGTCAAAAGTTGACTTGCGCCCTAGCACTTGGTTGCGATGCGGATGACGACCAAATCGAGCAATTATTGCCCGATGTCTGCATGCTTGGGCGGCGGAAAACTCTAGTAGTTCGCAATCCTCTGGTGGCGATTCTTGTACAAGATCCTCTGCCAGCTTGACCACCAAATCTAACTTCTCGGGTAGTGCTAAACAAGTAATGATGTATTGTAATAATGAACAAAATACCAAATCGCACCAATGTGATTCTCTAATGATTTGGAGAAAGACAATGTTTTTCGTACCAAACGAGACACTCTTTGTCTGAG
>NZ_JBYCCV010000111.1:0-11429 GCF_057473825.1 Aliterella sp. E5.1 | reverse complement strand
ATTTTGCTCCTCAAAACATGGCTTTGCTTAGGCATCTTGCTCTCAATCTTCTCGCCAAAGACTCCTCATCCCAGCGTGGCATTGCCGCCAGACGCAAAAAGGCAGCTTGGGATCATACCTATCTCATCAAACTTTTAACTCAATGATTTTTATGCGGTTGCCCTGTAAGTCAGCAGAACATTAGTGATGCGATGCGTCATATTGGAGTGAGTCGTAAAAAAAGACTTACGGGTATCGAGAACGGGATGAACTCCAACGCCAAGAGTTTCAAGAACGCTTACTGGCAAAGGCTTTAGGGCAGATTGTGTAGGTTGATGAAGCGGGCATTGATAACCGAGAAGAGGATCCTTATGGCTACTGCGAGATTGGACAACGCTTTCATGCCTCCAAGTCGGGTAAACCTATCGAGCGAGTCAGTTGGATTGCGGCGCTCAAGCAGGGGCAACTGTTTGAGCCAATGACCTTTGCTGGTTCCTGCAACCGAGCATTGTTTGAGATGTGGTTAGAGGAGTGTCTGCTGCCCCAATTGCAAAGGGGTGATGTCAAAGGCAATTGACAACGCCACTTTCCATCGCTCCCAAGCAATCGAAGAGATTGTGGCAGACGCGGGATGTGAAGTGTGGTATCTTCCAACTTACTCTCCTGACTTAAACAAGATTGAGCATTGGTGGTTCGTACTCAAAAATTGGATGCGGCAACGATGGGAGGAATTTGACAACTTTCGTGATTGTGTTGATGCTGCATTCAAATATAGTCCTAACGTATTCCCGTAGGGCTATAATCGCGATCGCCGCCGCCTCGTTTGCACAGTGATTGTCGCTGGGGAACTCTCAAGCGCCGCGCCATACAGGATCGGGCTGATTATACTTAGTGCGACCGTTGTAAGTGCGATCGCCACGTGTTTGAGTTACTAAACCCCGACTGTGGCGACGGTTTCAGAGCCTAGCATTCCCGTTTTGCTTCGGGTGGGTCGCCAAGTCTTTGAGCAGATGCCAAACGCTGCGTTTGAGGAAAAGCTATTTACAGTAACATCCACGATTATTCTCTACACAGTAGTCAGCGGGATCATTTTTCTAGCTTTAGGACAGTTTAAGCTGGGTGGATTCGTCCGGTTTATTCCGTATCCGGTTGTGGGTGGCTTTTTGGCAGGAACGGGAGCGCTGTTAATTTTAGGCGCATTTCATACCATTAGTGGCATCGATCACCACCACTTCACAATTTCGGCATTGTTTCAGCCGATTGTCTTGCTTCAGTGGGTTCCCGCTTTGATTTTTGCGATCGCGATGTTTGCGCTTCCCCACGGCATCGATCATTTTTTTGTAATTCCTGGAATTATTGTAGGTTCGATCGCATTGTTTTATGTAGGGTTGGCAATAACAGGAACCCCAATTGCCCAGGCACAGTCGCAAGGGTTGCTACTGGAGAAAATTGCGCCAGGAGGTCTTTATAACTTTACTACATTCCAATCGTTGGGTGGAGCGGATTGGAGGGTTGTTGCTGGGCAAATTTCAAGTCTAGCAGCACTCTGGCTGGTCGATTCTATGGCGCTGTTGCTGAATGCGAACGGAATTGAGTTACTAGCGGGGCGGGATTTGGATCTCAATCACGAGCTAAAAGTTGCTGGAACTGCCACAATCGCGTCAGGAATAGGTGGATTTGCAAGTGTGGCAGAGAACACGCTTTCTCGCAATTTAGGGGCAAGTATACGACATTATCTTGCCCGATGGCATCGAAAAACATGGTGTTATTCGCTCATCAGAGCAAATGCTGAGGCTCTCAATTCGATTGTTACTGCACTATCTCAAATTCTGGGCTGTTCCGATTCCAAACTGATTCCTACGCTCATTCAGCAACGCCAAGAATAGATCATTCCATCTAGAATAAGTGGAATCAAATCGAGGTTCTCTTCTAAAACAAGCAAACTTCCTTCCTGGTGGTAAACCTCCACTCCATCTATACCCAACGCTCCAATATCTGCTAAGGCAAGAATACGAGCAACAGGGGACAATGATTTATGCGGGTTATAAAGAAAAGATCGGGTTGATAAATTGCTTGCTCTGTAGAATCATAGGCACAAATCGTCGCTGAAATCGCATCTTGGATAATAGTTGTATCTTCATCAGTCAATCTTGCCGAGCTTGTAGAAGCTTGCGGCAATTGGTTCAACTGATTAATATAATCTAGCAACCGATCGATATTTGCCATTTCACTTACTCCTGGCTGTCGCTGCCTGGGAGTATGCTTTTAAGTAGGGACAACAAACACCTGAACCATATCATGGGCGATCGCACAAAGAACGAGTAATAATTTCAGCCGTGAGATGTCGAGGGCGGTTGTTTGATTCGATGCACTCCAATAAGGACAAACGACCTGAAAAATCTGGTCTGCTCGTCGCTGAACATTGTTTATGCGATCGCGGGTATGATAGTAAAGCTACTTTTGGACGATTTCTCGATCGAATTCTTGCAACGCAAAGGTTTTGATTTGAGCAACACTTTCGGCAATGGTTGTGGGAAGTTGTAATGAATGTTCCAAGAAATAAGACTGCGATCGCCGAGCTTCTTCGTTCATAAACCCACGTTCTGTTTAGTGCAGGTCAGTGCTGCTTTTTGCAATGATAACTTTTTATCACCCTCTCTATTATTGGAAAAATATTGCAGAGTTATACTAAGTTGCGCTCCGACATAGCAGCAGGGTTCCTGGGGTATAGCCACTTTTCCTGAATTAAGGATGATTTTTTAGAACGCAACTTGGTATTAGAAACAGCGAAGATAGGAGTGCCATGAGCATCGGGTAACGACAATTCGGCGGTGGCACAATTGGGGATTAGGCAGTGTTTTATGGGAATTACCAGGGCAAAGCGTAAAGCGTTTTTAAGTTTACTTTTGCCTAATACTTAATAAAATTGCACTGCTCAAACTCTAAAGTAAAAAACTGTACCCAAATTGGGTTGACTTTCAACCCAAATCCTACCCTGATGCCGATGAATAATTCTTTGGACGATCGCAAGCCCAATACCCGTACCAGGAAAATCTTGTTGGGGGTGCAAGCGCTGAAATGCTGCAAATAAGTTGTCTGCATATTCCATTTGAAAACCGATGCCATTATCTTGAACAAAAATTGTGCCATCAGGTAAAGAACCAATTTTGATTTGAGGTTGGTGGCGAAAGCGACTAAATTTAACCGCATTGTCGATCAAATTACTAAATACTTGTTGCAGCAAAATCGGATCGCCCTCAATTATGGGTAATCCTGTAATAATAAATTCGATTTTTGAATTGTCTGTGTGCTGAGTTACCAAAGCAACGGCAGTATCAACCAAAACGCAGGTATTGACCTTCTGCATAACTAATGGTTTTTGTCCGATCCGCGACAAACTCAACAATCCATCGATTAATAGCCCCATTTTTTGGCTGCTATCGTCAATCACCGTTAGATAGCGGGCAATTTTGCAATCGCTCAAAGCGCCAGTAGGTTCCAAAGCTCTAGCTAGAGCCTCAACAAAACCAGTAATGTGCCGCAAAGGAGCGCGTAAATCGTGAGAAACCGAATAAGAAAATGCTTCTAATTCCTTATTTATCAGTTCTAATTGCACTGTACGCTCTTTGACCTTGCGCTCTAAAGTTTGATTGAGTTGCCTAACTTCAGCTTCCGCACGTTGGAGATTGGTGAGTTGGCGCTCTAAAGATGCAGCCATATAATCAAAAGTCCGCCCTAGCTGGCTAAGTTCTTCGTGGCGATTTGGTAAATTGGTACGAGTCGTGAGATCCCCCGCCGCAATCCGCGTAGTGGCACTAACTAATTTTTTTAAAGGACGAATCCAAAATAGTTCGCTAATCGCCCAAGCTATAACTAAGGAAATCGCTGTGACTAAAGTAAGTCCAAGTAAGTTGCGTTTGAGAGTGCGGTTGGCTTGAGCAAAAGGCTCGACTTGGGAAATGCCAATAGCTGCCATATATCGATTGGGATCTACAAAATTGTTTTTTTCTGTAGGTATATACAAGTGTTCGCTACCATCTACACCGCGAATTTCTACGACATCTTTGCCTGTAACCAACATATTTTTAATGATTGGCATATTCAAAGTAGATTTTACTTGCAAGTCTTGCGGCTGTGGATAAGCAGCGATAGGGGAACCATTGCGATCGAGTACGCTCAAAGTTGTTCCTTTGGGAAGCTGAATTTTGGGAATAATTTGCTCGATCCAACTGGAGTTTAAAATTAAAAATACCGCAGATTCTACTTGATTTTGCTCGTTCAATATCGGGTAGGCACAGACAATCGAGCTGCGACTTCGATTAGGCTGGGGAGACTTGCTAACAGTAAAAGTACGATTAGTTACTGTTTGTTGCAACCAAGATCCAGCCTTCTCGACTTCCATTGTGTAGGGTACAGCGCTGCAAACTAATTGCCCATTGGCTTTAACTACACCGATGTTGTCATAAATTGGGTAGGATTTTAATACATCACTCAAAAGAGCTTTGCACTCAGTCACTTCGGGAGTGTGTACTCGCGTAAATTTTGCCAGTATCAATAATAATTGTTGAGCATCTTGAAGTACCTGGGCTTGATGGGTAGCAGCAATTTTACTAATTTTGAGCATATCTGCTCGCGCCTGCTGTATAGCTAAACGGCGATCTTCTATACCGTTGTACAGTGTCATCCCCAGCACGGGGACAATGCACGCAAGTATTAACAAAATTAAGAGATCGCGCAGGCTAGTAAAATAAAAACGGCGCATAGATTGCAACTAATTATTTGAAAATATTGCTTAAAACTAAAAATTGACTTTGCAAAATAGAAGCTACGGCGACTTGCGGCGTTCAAGGGCATGAACAAAACTAGAAAGTCACTTTTTATAACTTTACTCCCAACACTCTATCCTTGTAGTCAATACTTTTTTAGCTAAACATTACCTATGGCTGGACAACTAGCGCAATTATTTATCAATGGTATTGCTGTCGGCAGTATTATTGCCCTAGCTGCTGTAGGGCTAACGCTGACTTACGGCATTTTGCGTTTATCAAATTTTGCTCATGGAGACTTTATGACTTTGGGCGCTTACATTGCTCTTAGTGCCAATCTCCGGGGCATAAATATTTGGCTATCAATAATTTTGGGCGTGTTAGGCACGGTTGCTGGAATGCTGTTGTCGGAAAAATTGTTGTGGTCAACCATGCGTGATCGCCGAGCTAGTTCTACTACCCTCATTATTATCTCAATTGGACTTGCGCTATTTATCCGCAATGGCATTATTTTAATTTGGGGCGGTGCTAGTCAAAGCTACGATTTGCCTGTCAGCAGTGCTTTAACTATCGCGGGAATACGCATACCTCAAAACCAGTTGTTGGTAGTAGGGCTGGCTATTATTGCAATTTTTGCTTTATATTACTTGTTGCAGTACACCAAAGTCGGCAAAGCAATGCGAGCGGTAGCTGACGATATCGATCTTGCTCGCGTTTCTGGCATAGATGTCGAGCGGGTAGTTATTTGGACTTGGATAATTGCTGGCACGTTGACCGCTATTGGCGGCTGTATGTACGGTCTAACTACTGGATTGCGCCCTAATATGGGCTGGTTTTTGATTTTACCGATGTTTGCTTCTGTAATTTTGGGAGGCATTGGCAACCCTTACGGAGCGATCGCGGCGGCTTTTATTATTGGCATTACCCAAGAGATGAGTACCCCTTGGTTGGGTTCTCAGTACAAACTAGCTGTAGCTTTGTCATTCATGATTTTGGTGTTGTTAATTCGTCCTAAAGGCTTATTTAGAAGCACTATTTAAGTAAAAGCAGGCGATTGCCTGCTTTTAGTCAATCCTAGGGATTGATAACGTGGAAGTAGATGGCGGCAATCAAAAAGTTACCTGCTAAAAGAATCAAAGAAACAATAGTCCGAAATGGATAAGGAGCAGTGCTAGTATTCATAGTTGCGCCTTTGGGATCGTTTATTTTGGCCGTCATAGATACAAATCCTTTTTCTTGTAACTTAATTAAGGAATACCAAAGAACGCTACTCTTGACTAGAAATCTGTAGAAATATTTTTACTAAGTTATTCCCTTTCTCCGGCATGGTAAGAACTGCGTACCAAAGGAGCCGATCGCACGTGATTAAAGCCCATATTTCGAGCTATTTCTCCAAGGAACGCGAATTCCTCTGGAGTCCAATACTTCTGTACTGGTAGGTGTGCCAAAGAGGGGCGCATATACTGCCCCAAAGTCAAGCGATCGCACCCGATACTCCTTAAGTCTGTCATCGCTTCAATTACCTCTGTTTGGGTTTCGCCATGTCCCAGCATCAACCCTGACTTAGTGGCGATTTGCGGATCTAGTTCTTTGACTATCTGCAAAACTTGCAACGAGCGATCGTACTTCGCCCCCCGCCGTACTCGTCCTTGCAGCCTTTTGACTGTTTCGATGTTGTGGTTGTAACATACAGGCTTTTGCTCTACCACTATGGCAATGCGGCTTCTCCATGAGACACTATCTTTACCACCCCAAAAGTCTGATGTTAATACTTCTATTTGGGTTTCATAGTTCAAGCGACGGATATTAGCAATGACTTCAGCAAACCAACTTGCGCCCCCATCTGGCAAATCATCCCGCGCCACGGAGGTGAGAACCACATACTTCAAACCTAGCAATTGCACCGATTGGGCTACTTTTTGTGGTTCTTCAGGATCTAAGGGCATTGGCGCATGACCTTTATCTACTTGACAAAACGCGCAAGCTCTAGTGCATACGGGTCCCATCAGCAGAAAAGTTGCAGTCTTTTGGGCGTAACATTCACCTCGATTTGGGCAGCGTCCTTCTTCACAAATAGTATGAATTTGTCGTTGCTTGATGATACGTTGGACAGTGGAGATTTCACTAGCCTTGCCAAGCGGACGACGCAACCAAGCGGGCATCAACTCAGTTTGTGCTAATTTTCGCGCCGCCGAGGGGAATTCAGTCATAGGTATTTAAACAATTAAAATAATTTTTATAAATATGACTATAAAGCCGTAAATTTACTTAGCTTAACATCAAACAAAATATCAGCTTGTTTTAGTTCTCCGTAAAATTTCTCTTGAAGGCACTATAGTCCTAGCGTTAAGTTTAATTTATGGTTGTGCTAGGCATAACTACATTAGTAATATTACTATTTTAAATTCAAATTCTTCCCTCAAGGATTAACTCATGACCAACCGTAAAATTTTAGTTATTGATGACAGCCGCGTAATTCGGGTACGAGTAAGAGAAATGTTGCCCCCAGGTAACTTTGAAGTCTTGGAAGCCAAAGACGGATTGGAAGGAATCAACTTGATTCGCCAAGAACTGCCAAACTTGATTATGCTTGACTTTCTCTTGCCTAAAATGAGCGGTTGGGAAGTATTTCAGCAAATTCAACAAAACCCCGAATTACGCAAAATTCCCTTGGTTTTGATGTCTGGGCGCAAAGAAGAAGTAGTAGAAAAAATCCAAGAACCCTTTGAGCATTTTGAATTTATCTTAAAGCCCTTTGAGCAAAAAGACCTGATTGGAGCAATCAAGTCAGCAATGGCAAAATCCAAATTGCCACCAAAAGGTACGGCAACAACTACCGCCGGGACTCGTAGTAGTACCTACGCTACCGGAACGGCAGAAATTCAGGTAATGCAACAGAAAATTTCTAGTATGCAAGCAGAAATTAATGCTCTCAAGCAACAAATCGGGCAAATTGTCACTTTTATTAATAAAAAATAATCGTCTTTTCTGAGCAATCATCTCCACATAAAAAATACGAGGTCTAATAATTAAGATTAGGAATATTTGCCGTGAAAGCCCCATTACCAAGTAATGAAACTGGCAGGCTTCAAGCTTTAAGCAAGTATGAAATTCTAGACACGGCGATGGAAAGTGTCTTTGATGATTTGACGCGCTTGGCGGCTTCTATTTGTGGTGTTCCGATGGCTATGGTAAGTTTGATCGATCGCGATCGCCAGTGGTTTAAATCAAAAGTAGGCATAGAAATCTGTGAAACTTCTAGAGATTTTGCCTTTTGCACCCATGGAATTTTGCAAACTGAGCCGTTAATTATCCCCGATGCCAAGCAAGACGAGCGTTTTGCTGAAAATCCCCTAGTTATCGGCGCTCCCCATATCCGTTTTTATGCGGGCGCGCCTCTAATCGATCCCGATGGTTTTGCTCTAGGGACTTTATGTCTAATTGACTATATACCTCGTCATTTGAATGCCGAACAACAAGATGCTTTGGTCGTTTTGTCGCGTCAAGTAATGACGCAATTAAGTTTGCGGCGCAACTTGGTAGCCTTGCGAGAATCTACAACTAGATGCCAAATTGCTGACGAAGCGATGCAGCAAATGGTCAGGTTTCAAAAGGCGATTTTGGATGGTGCGAACTACTCGATTATTTCTACTACAAAAGACGGAATTATTCAAACTGTTAATGCCGCCGCCGAGCGCTGGTTGGGATATATACTGCCCAAGAACTAATCGGGCAAACTCCCGCTCTTTTTCACGACATTACGGAAGTAAAGCAGTATGCCTGGGAACTCTCCCAAGAAATGGGAACAACTATTGAGCCAGGATTTGAAGTTTTTGTAGCCAAAGCCCAAAGCGGACAAGCAGACGAACGCCAATGGACTTATATCCGCGCTGATGGCAGCCGTTTTCCCGTCTTGCTATCCGTTACAGCTTTGCACGATACCGAGGGCAGTATTACAGGTTTTATCGGCATTGCCAAAGATATTAGCGATCGCGTCTTAGCGCAAGAAGCCCTCAAAAAGTCTGAGCAAAAACTAGCAATGCACATCCAGCAAACTCCAGTTGCGGCAATTGAATGGGATTTAAATTTTGAAATTACTAACTGGAATCGCTAGGCAAAAAATATTTTTGGCTACTGCGCCGAGGAATCTATTGGTCATCATGCGGCGGGGCTTTTAGTACCGCCATCAGCAAGAAATGATGTCAATCGAGTCATGACAGAGCTACTAGGGCAAACTGGCGGCACTCACCATATCAATGAAAATTATTACCAAAGATGGTAAAACAATTGTTTGTGAGTGGTTTAGTACCCTCTTGGTAGATAGCCACGGCGATGTCATTGGGGTTGCCTCTCTAGCCCAAGATATTAGCGATCGCTTTAGTGCCGAAAAAGCCCTCCAAGCCAGCGAACAGAAGTATCGTTCTGTAGTGGGCGTTAAAGAAGTAATTTTTCAAACCGATACTACAGGGTTATGGACTTTTCTTAATCCCGCCTGGACAGAAGTTACGGCATTTACCATCCCTCAAAGCCTTGGCACAAGCTTTTTAGACTACATTCATGAGCGCGATCGCTAGCACAATGCAGAAGTTTTCCACCTGCTTGTCCAAGGTCGCAAAGAATACTGTCGTCATGAAGTTCGTTACCTAACAAAATACGGTGTCTATCGGTGGGTTGAAGTTTATGCCCGCTTGACTCTAGACGACGGAAATATTTTGGGTACTTCTGGTACGCTCCGAGATATCACTGAAAACAAGCAAGCTGCTGCCGCTTTGAAAGAGAGCGAGAAACTATTTAAAGCTGTATTTGACCAAGCCTTTCAGTTCATTGGATTGCTGACTTGCGATGGTGTTGTGCTAGAAATCAACAAAACTTCTCTTGATTTTGGTGGTGTCACCCTTAAAGAAGTCGTAGGGCAATTTTTTTGGGGAACGCCCTGGTGGCGGCATTCTCCGGTAGCCCAAGTTCAACTAAAAGATGCGATTTTTCAGGCACAAACAGGTAATTTTGTCCGCTACGAAGTCGATGTTGTGGGTGCAGAAAATACTAATGTTCCTGTAGATTTCTCGATTAAGCCGATTACTGATGAAACCGGAAAGGTTGTTTTGCTGCTGTTAGAGGAACGAGATATCACTGAGCGCAAGCAAACAGAAGAAGCTTTGCGATCGAGCTTTGCTACCAATCGCGCCTTAATTAATGCTTTACCAGATTTAATGTTTCGGATTAGTGCTGATGGCATTTTTGTTAACTTCAAAGCTAGTAAAACTCACAATGTGCCATTACTCCCAGGAGAATTTTTAGGCAAAAGTGTTTGTGAGGTTATGCCTGCGGATGTAGCTGAACTGACAAGGAACGGTATTACTCAAGCCATTGCCACCGGAGACTTGCAAGTTTTTGAGTGTCAAATGCTATTAGATGGAAATACTTGTCACTACGAAACTCGGATTGCTGTTAGTGCGGAAAATGAAGTGATGGTTATAGTTAGAGACATTACCGGGCGCAAGCAAGCCGAAATAGAAGTTCGCAATGCCCTAGAGACAGAAAAACATTTAGGCGAATTGAAGTCCCGGTTTGTAACTATGACTTCTCACGAGTTTCGCACGCCATTAACTACTATATTATCTTCAGCCGAATTAATAGAAGACTTTGGTGATATTTGGAGCAAGGACAAAAAACGCTTGCATCTCAATCGAATCAAAGTCAATGTCAAGCACATGACTCAATTATTGGACGATGTGATATTGATGGGCAAAGCAGAAGTAGGTAAACTAGATTGCGATCCTGCCTTGCTTGATATAGTTCAATTTTGTCGCAACTTGATAGATGAGATTCCCCCTAGCAGTATTAGCAATCATCCCATTGCCTTGGTTAGCTCAACTAATACTCTTTGCGCTTACTTAGATGAAAAATTATTACGGCATATCTTGAGCAACTTACTTTCCAATGCTATTAAGTATTCACCGCACGGAGGAACAATTGATTTTCACATTGGTTGCCAGCAAGAAGAAGTCATTTTCAAAATTCAAGATCGGGGTATCGGCATTCCAAGTTTAGAACAAGAACGCTTATTTAGTTCGTTTTATCGAGCCAGCAATGTTGGTAATATCTCCGGGGCAGGGCTGGGACTTGCGATTGTCAAAAAGGCAGTAGATTTACATCAAGGAAAGATTACTGTCGAAAGTAAAGTCGGAGTAGGTACAACGTTTGTTGTTTATCTGCCATTAAAACAGGAAAAAATATATGAACAAGATATTAGTAATTGAAGATGAGTTTTTGATTAGAGAAAACCTTTTAGAACGTCTTGGGGCTAAAGGGTTTGACACGGTGGGCGCAGAAAACGGTTTAGATGGAGTCAAGTTAGCAATCGCCGATCGCCCAGATTTGATCATTTGCGATGTAATGATGCCGGAATTAGATGGTTATGAAGTGCTGAAAACTTTGCGCCAAAACCCTAATACGGCGGCAATTCCGTTTATTTTTTTGACAGCAAAAGCCGATAAATCAGCCTTGCGTCAAGGGATGGAACTAGGAGCAGATGATTATTTGGTAGTGCTGAATATCCCTCTTTTATCACTCTAAGCAGAGAGTATTTAGAATAAAAATAGATACTACTGTTTGAAAGCAAGTATGTCAGTTGCGAGATCTGCTCAACCCACAATCCGATTTGTAGATGAGTACTGCCGACTA
>NZ_JBYCCV010000110.1:0-11442 GCF_057473825.1 Aliterella sp. E5.1 | reverse complement strand
CATATTTGAGTGCTTTCTCCAACATTTCTTTGCTTTCAGATATCTCCACTTGGAACGGACGACTCATAACTTTTCCTTTCCCCTTACACTTATGCTAATTTAGCGCACCTTCATTCAGAATTGGTATAAGATCGCACAATAATTAGCGCTAAAAAATTGAGAACTATTAGTCATGCAAAGCTTACTATCTAAAAACTCGCTACTAAATAATTGCTTAATTGGGATAGAGGGAATAAACCTGACCATCAACCAGTAGCCTTGTAATCCCTTTTGCTTGGAGGTGAGAACAAGCTTTTTGAAACATTTTACTATCGGGTACTTTTATAACGCGATCGCGTTTGGTTGAAAAGCGACGGGCTACACGATGGTTATCAAATACTGGTAAAGTTTTTTGGTTAGTTTCTTGAGTCGGAATTTGTCCCAAGTCGCCAAATTCTTTGAGAGGACGAGTAATCAATTCTGACAATCGGTCGATTACTAAGTAGCAAGTTTTGGGCAAACTTGCTTGTGATAAGGGTAATACTTGAATTAAAGCATTAGAAGCTGAACGTCTTTTGGCTATGCGTGTTGGTTCATCGTCGTCAGTGTCATCATCATAATCCAAGTCTTCATCTTCTAGCCCCTCGCTGTCTTCCGCCTCTTCTAGCATATCTTCCCCTAGCATTTCTGCTACTAATAAGGCGCTAGTTTCTTCATCGGTAGGAAAATTTGAGTCGTTAGTAGCTAGTGGTTCTACGGAGGAATTTACTTTGCGAGTAGGAGAAGGAATATTGATCTCAGGATTTTGACGGCTTAAAGTGGAAAGGCGATCGCCTTTGGCGCTACGCTCTGAGTAATCGCTCTTGGCGCTAGGTGGCTGATCGCTGGTTTGCGTTGGGGTAGCATCTAGTTGGCTGGAATCGTCTACAACTACAGGAGTTTCTGCACGACTGCTAACCGTGCGGCGTTTAACAATTGGCGTGGGGTTTGCACTGGGTTCTTCTAGCTGTAGAACTGATTTTAGCTCTATTTGTGGTTGGACTCCCGCCTTTACTGGTTCTAATTCGCTTTGTAAATTAGTTACTTGTTTCGCTGCCTCGGTTCCAGGTACTCTTGCCGCTCGTTTAGAGGCAATTAACACTTCGTACTCTTGCTCTGGCAAAGTGCTTTTCAACATTCGGCTAATAGTTGAATTGCTTACGCCATAACGATCTGCCAGAGTTGAAGTTGTTTCTCCGGTGTGCTTGTACAAGTGAATAATGTCACTTTTTATAGATTCAGAAATTTTTTTTCCAGTCATAATCCAGTTTTATTTTAAGCCCGCTTTCGCCCGCGCTTTTCCCGTCGAGAACGACTCGATAATTCATATTCCACCGCAGCGCCAATAGCAAACAGCACGCCACTAAATACCCCAAATACTTCTAGCAGCGCTCCACTTTGGTAGTTTTCAATGTGGTTTTGAGCATAACTAAGCCACACATCTCCAATGTAGAGCGAGAACACTGCTGCCGCTATCATTTTCCATGATTGAGCAAAACGACCGCCCCAAAAAGTTAGCAGTACCATTGTAGCGATAATTAACAGCAAGACATCAGCAACGATGTAGAACAATGGTAAAGATTTTGCTAAAGATGAAAACAAGATTGAAGCTGTAGCGTCAACGGGTGCAGAAGTTGCTGGGTTAGAAGACCAAATTCCTATACCAATGCCAACTATAGCAATTGCTGCTACCATTCCCCATTGCCAGCGTTCTAAGTTCACTCGTCTAGCACTCAAGGCTGAAATCATCCCCCCACCCAAAAATAGATAGGCTGCTACAAAAAATAAATCTGCTGGCGAGACATTAGTTGGTTCTTGCTGAAGAACTAGCTCCCAATAGCCTAAAATTAAATTGCCAATTAGGTAAGATAGCTGACCAAATCCAATTCCTAACCAGACACTACGTCCGCTAATGATCGTTGGACTGAGCATATTTCTAAAACACAATAATACCGAGCTTAAGTAAGCAACTAATTCAAATATATAAGTACTAACTATGTACCCTTGGGCGCGTCTAGCTACGCCATTAGCATTTTCTACAGGCAAACTAAATAATAGAGTAAATAAAAGTGCGAGTACCCCCCAAGAAACTGCAAGCAAAACAATTGTTTGCAAAGATAGCTGGGACTTTGAGCTATTTGCTTTACTTATAGGCTTGTTCATAAAAACTCCTGACGCAGGGGAAGTAGCGACAGCTACGAGTCGGGACTATATTCATAGATATCTTTTTACTATTTAAAATTTTGAAGTTGTCTGCACGGGCATTTTTTAGATATTTCTGTTGGCTACAAGCATACACAACTCATAGGCGATCGCGTGTGCTTAAATCTTTTGTTACTGCCACAGCTTATCAAGGCTTGATTGATTTAGCCACTGTATAAACCCCGATCGTTCGTTTCCTGACATATCCTCTAAACTATCAAGGGCATTTTTAGTAAAATTTGATTCGCCGAAGTATCGCTTCCCAAGACGATGAATTTCTTGTAAAAGGTTGAGCAATTGGGGTTCTTGCCAATCTGGTAGCTGTTGGACGCTTAGCGGATCGATAGCTAGTAAGTAATTAACTGCTTCGGGGGATTTTTCAGTTAGATCTACTTTGGAAAGAAAGTTTTTAAAATCCTGCCGAAATAATTTTGCTTGCCTAGCGCCCAAAAGGTCATCAATATCTGCGTAAACTGCTTGTAATAGTAGCAAGCTACCTTTGACTAAAGATTTTAGCGATCGATCGCCAATGGCGCTATCAATATTTTTTAGTTGTTCTGGGCGAATTTTTCCCCATAATGTATAGCGATCGGGTTCTTCAAGCAATATGCAGGCTTTGCCTTTGTTATCCGTCAAGTCTCGCCATACACCTAAAGCTTCTTGAGACTGATTTAGAGGAAATATTTGTAGCAAACGAAAAGTCTGCCTTTGATAATTGATAATGGGAATAAGTTGGTCGAGGGTAGGGTGTTTGATGTTAAAAATTTCTACATCTTGTCTTTTGAGAATAAACATAATCCTAATATTTAATGGCTTATAGCCTGCGGGTAGTATAAGTTACTAAACCATAAAGCATTAGTTGCACATGGCTTAGTAATTATTTTTAGCACTGTTTTATTGTTTAAACTCAGTTTTTGAACGAATTGGTAAAGCTGATACATATTCAATATCGTGATCGCGATATTGAATTTTTCAACGGGCGAAAAGATTGCTCTTTGAACGGGCGAAAAGCTGATTTGGCGGTTGGCTGTAGCTAGGACTAACCTGCAATCAGCTTAGAGGATTACTCCAGCCCATGGTGAAGGGATCAAAAGTACCAATTAGTCATTACAATTACATCCTCCACTCAAATTGTCTCTTAGGGGAGAACTTATAGGGGCTAGTTGCTGATTCAATTACTCAAGCATCACGACAAGTAGGAGGATAATGTGCGTCAGTTACTAATACAGGTTCCGCGTGGATGTGGCAAACAAGTGCTTGAAACTGCCAAAGCTTTTGACGGGGCAAATTTGGCATTATTTGAGGCGACGGGGAGTGATGGCGCAATCGACTTGGCGATCGCTCATATCTCCAATAGCAAAGTTGAGGGACTGCTGGGAGAGTTGGAATCTATGCCGCAACTGCAAGTCACTATCATTCCCCAGGGAGTGATGGCACTACAGCCACCGCCAGAAGAAGCACCGCAGCAAGTCACCAATGTAGAACTGCGTAGCCCCATTGAAATCTTTTTGGCTGGGTTACAAAGTGTCGGTTCGTGGAAGGGCTTTCTAGGGTATGCGGCGGCGGCGGGAGTGGTGGTATGGATTGGCTTGTATACAAATACTAATTATTTGCTGGTTGCCGCGATGCTGATTGCACCCTTTGCGGGACCAGCGATGAATCTAGCGATCGCTACGGCACGGGGAGACATAACTTTGCTCAAGCGTAGCTTAATACGCTACTTTAGTGCGCTTTGCGTAACAATTCTCGTTGCTCTAGCACTTAGCCTGATTCTGCGGCAGGAAATTCCTACAAGTCAAATGGTACAGACAAGCGAACTATCCTCCGTGGCAGTGCTGCTGCCATTAGCAGCAGGCGTAGCTGGAGCGCTCAATCTCGTGCAATCAGAACGAAGTAGCCTGGTTTCTGGAGCAGCAGTCGGAATGCTGGTCGCTGCTTCGCTAGCGCCGCCTGCGGGACTGGTGGGGATGGCGATCGCAATTGGTAGGTGGGATATGGCAACGAGCGGATTATTTGTTCTGTTGCTACAACTGGTGGGAATTAACTTGACTGCTACGATGTTATTTCGCCTCTGTGGTTTATCTACACGAGGCTCTCGCTATGGGCGAGGCAAGCAGTGGGTATTTGCAACAACTCTAGCTGTAACTGCGGCAGCGTTGGTAGGTTTGCTGGCTTGGCAGTTGAGCCATCCGCCAAACTTTCAACGTTCTACCCGCGCCCAGAGGGCTACTGCTGAAATTCAGCAGGTGATAGAAGCAAACGGTACTACCAAATTGGTAGAGACTAACATCCGCTTCACTCGCCCAGAAATTCAAGGTCAAAATACATTGCTAGGCGTTGTCTACGTCCAACGTCAACCAGGAGTCACCGCATCAAGAGAGGAGATTAGCAACATGCTCACGCATCAGATCCAAACACGCTTATTAAAACAAGGTTTTAACGTGACACCATTGATTGATGTCAACGTCTTAGAAGCACCAAATAAAACTTGAGTATTCAGCCTGTTGAATATTTGTGGAAGACTACTTATAGCAGCTAATATCAGGAGAGTAGCAATGCTACTGGCGCTTCAATCGATCTTATGTGTGATTTTAGTGGTTTTTGTCGGTACGCAGCTATCGCAAAGTGCAGATATCTTAGCAGAGAAAACTGGTTTGGGGCGTAGTTGGGTAGGCGCAATTTTGCTAGCAGGTGCAACTTCCTTGCCAGAACTTGCTACGGGTGTCAGTGCGGTAGTTGTCTTTAAGTCACCAGATTTAGCCGCAGGAGGCATATTTGGCAGTTGTTTGTTTAATCTGCTCCTCCTAGCACTGCTGGACATTTTCAGCGGACCAGAACCGCTATTAAAACGAGTGCAGATCAGTCACGCCCTAGCTGCGGGTTTAGGATCTGTACTGCTAGGTGTGGCGGCGGGTGGAATGCTCCTAGCTCGGACAAGCAATAATTTAACTTTAGGTTGGGTTGGTATTCCTAGCATTATAGCGATCGTGCTTTATTTGCTCAGTGTGCGGATACTTGCCCAGTTTGAGCAAAAGAGACGTACCGAGGTGCTACAACAAGAAGCCGAGGTTTTTCAATACCAACATATTAAACCCCAGCAGGCATATCTCAGATTTATCTTGCTCTCGGTCGCAATTGTTGTGCTAGGTGTCTGGTTGGCATCCCTAGGCGATCGCATTGCCGCAGTGACGGGATTGGGAGAAAGTTTTATTGGCGCACTTCTGCTAGCTGCAACTACATCACTACCCGAAGCCGTCGCGGGACTAGCAGCGATTCGCCTCAACGCTTTAGATCTAGCAGTTTCTAACGTATTTGGTTCCAATATTTTTAACCTCGCAATTTTGGGTATCTGCGATCTGGTGTACTTTCCAGGCAATCTCTGGGCAAATATCTCTGGGGTGCATATTTTCACCGCAGTAGTAGCGATGGTAATGACTTCAGTTGCTATTGTTGGGTTAATTTACCGCGCTGCTCGCCCTACAAGAATATACATTACTTGGGATGGACTGGCGCTGATCTCACTCTACATTGGTGGGATGTATGTTATTTACCGTAGCTAACAGAGGAGTCAAAGTTGGAGCAGATTTTAAATTTTATTAGCTTTAATACCGAAATCGGGCTAAAGGTATTACTTACCATAGCCTTCCTAATTGTACTTTGGCTGCTGCGTCGTATAGCTAAGGCGTTGATTGGAGAATCGCTACGAGATCGCTACAACGGGCGGATTTGGTTCTGGGCGGGGCAAGGGTTAAATTTATTTACCGCCGTACTTTTGATCTTGGGGCTGCTAAAAATTTGGTTTGACAATCCCAATCGACTTGCTACAGCAATTGGGTTAGTAACCGCAGGGGTAGCTTTTGCTCTGCAAAAAGTAATTGCGGCGATCGCGGGTTACTTTTTGATTTTGCGGGGTAATATTTTTAGCGTTGGCGATCGTATTACTATGGGTGGCGTGCGTGGCGATGCGATCGCTCTAGGGTTTATCCATACCAAAATTATGGAAATGGGACAGCCTGTTTCGCTTCAAGATCCGACTTCCCCTAGTTGGGTCAAAAGCCGTCAATTTACTGGCAGAATTGTCACTGTCACCAATGACAAAATTTTTGAGCAGCCTGTTTACAACTACACCCAGGATTTTCCTTATCTTTGGGAAGAAATCAGCGTTCCCATTTCTTACAGCGCCGATCGCGAAGTTGCCGAGCAAATTTTGTTAGAGTGTACCACCCGTCACACGGAAAATATCAATCAGATGAGCCAGGAATCATTACGGGTGATGCGCGATCGCTATTTTCTCCATGCCGCCGATTTGACACCAAAGGTTTACTATCGAATTACGAACAACTGGCTAGAACTAACTGTCCGTTTTGTTGTTAGAGAACATGGAATTCGCGATCTCAAAGATACTGTTAGCCGCGATCTACTCAAAGCTTTCGATGCGGCGGGAATTAAAATCGCCACGACGACTTATAATATTGTCGGATTTCCATCACTCCAAATTGACAATCTAAAAGAGAATTCCCAACATTAGTCCGCTTCAAGCGTTTAGATAAAATATTGTTCGAATCTGAACGTCATCAACCTGATATAGGCTGTCTCCCAAGCATTGAGAATTATATTTTTCTGCTATTTAGAAATGATACTTTCCTAACTGTAGGTAGATTTTAAATCTGGGCTTATCCATTAGCATTAACATTATTTTCTTAGGAGAAATACGATTTTGCTAGTTATAAAAATACACCTATAAAAGTGCAAAAATGGCTAAATTAAGTTCTAAAATTCAAAATTTAAATTACATACATTAAAATTAACGACTATGGATATTCAGTCAGCAATAACAGCAGCGTGGGATAAGATTGGAGGGCTAATTGAAAGCTTGATTGTTATGCTGCCAAACCTTGTCTTGGCGATCATTGTTTTCATCGCATTCTTTTTCGCCGCTCACTGGCTGAAGTTATCAGTAAAACGCCTTACCCGCAGACATCGGCAAGCAAGAAACCTAGGCATGGTGCTGGGGAGATTGGCTCAAGGAGTCGTTATTTTGATTGGTTTATTTGTGGCGCTATCAATTGTAGTTCCAACATTTAGAGCCGGAGATTTAGTTCAGCTACTAGGTATTAGTGGAGTAGCAATTGGTTTTGCTTTTCGCGATATTTTGCAGAATTTTCTAGCAGGTATCCTGATTCTATTAACTGAACCGTTCCGAATTGACGACCAAATTGTTTTCAAGGACTTTGAGGGAACGGTGGAAAACATTGAAACGCGGGCAACAACGATCAAAACTTACGATGGTCGCCGGATAGTTATTCCCAACTCCGAACTATTTACAAATTCGGTAACTGTTAATACTGCCTATGATAGTCGTCGGATGGAATACGATTTTGGCATTGGTTACGGTGACGATGTTGAGCAAGCAAAGCAGTTAATGCTAGAAGCAATTGGTAGCATAGATGATATTTTGAGAGATCCCGCTCCCGATGTCCTCTTATTAGAATTAGCTGAAAGTACCGTTAACATCCGCGCTCGTTGGTGGATTAAACCCCCCAGAAGGATAGACGATCTCAATTCGCGAGACAAGGTAATTTCTGCCATCAAGCGAAAGCTCTCCGAAAATGGCATTGACTTGCCTTATCCTACACAACAAATTTTATTCCACGACCAAACCGAAGAAACCGATGGCGATCGCGCCATTCAGCGTGAAGGTTGGCCCGCAGGCAATAAAGAAGTACCAGAACCACGCAGTATTAGCGGTTCTCTCAAGCAGTTAGCTGAAAACAGCGCCTCGAAAAACGGTAATGACAGTGATAGCCAAAATCTACCTACGGGCGATCGCCAATGAAAAACGTCAAAATCGCTAAATTTTGGGACTCGCTCCAATCGAGCTACTTGTTTTTGCCAGCAGTGATTGTGGCGTTCGCGATCGCATTGGCTGTTGCAATGCTAACCCTCGACCGACGGGGCTATTACGGACAGTTGGAAAACTGGGGCTGGCTCTACACTGGCAGCACCGACGGTGCGCGGGCAATGCTTTCTGCCATTGCTGGTTCAATGATTACTGTCGCGGGTACTGTCTTCTCAATTACAATTGTGGCGCTCCAACTAGCTGCTTCCAATTTTGGTCCCCGCTTGCTGCGTAATTTTATGCAGGACATTGGCAATCAAGTTGTGCTGGGGACATTTATTGGTACGTTTATTTACTGCTTACTTGTCCTGCGGACAGTGCGAGGAGAGGGCGATGATTACGATGTCTTTATTCCGCAGATGTCGGTGACCGTTGCCTTAGCGTTAACGTTCGTTAGTATTAGTCTGCTGATCTACTTTATCCATCACGCCTCCACCATCATTCAAGCATCCCACGTCATCTTTGAGGTCAGTGCCGATCTCGACCGCGCTACAGATCGATTATTTCCTGAAAAAATCGGACGAGGTTTGTCAGAATCTGGACGGCGAGTGGCAGAAATCCCAGCGAATTTTGACGAAGATGGCTATCCAGTTAAGGCGGCTAAGAGCGGTTATTTGCAAGGAATTGATGATGAGAAGTTAATGCAGATTGCCTCTGAGAACGAGTTGATAGTGCGGCTGGAACTTCGACCAGGCAAGTTTGTTGTCCAGGGTAGCGAGTTAGTTATGGTCTATCCTGGACAACGAGTAAATCAAAAACTTACCAAAAAGTTTCGAGATGCTTTTATTCTGGGTACAGAACGCACCGAGCAACAGGATATAGAGTTTCCTATCCATCAATTAGTTGAAGTTGCCCTGCGTGCCATTTCTCCCGCCGTCAACGATCCATTTACTGCCATTCGGTGTATTGACAGATTGAGTGCAGGACTGTCGCGCCTCGCAGGGCGAGATTTTCCTTCCCCCTACCGCCACGATGACTTGGGCAAACTGCGGGTTATTGCCCAACCAGTAACGTTTGCAGGGCTAACTGATGCTGCTTTTAACCAAATTCGACAATATAGTAATTCTGATGTTGCTGTAACTATTCGTCTACTGGAAGCGATCGCAACTATTGCTCGTTATACTCAAAACCAGAAAGACCGCGAGGCGCTACGCCGCCATGCCGAGATGATTCAACGGGACAGTCAAGACGCAGTTTCTGAGGAATGGGACAAAAAAGATATTGAAGAGCAATATCAGGCAGTTTTGAAAGCTCTTTGGATGGCAAGCGGGAAGGAAAAATCCTCTCATCAGTAGCTTTATTGGTCAAACTAGCCCAACTTAAATATCGTTACTGTGTAGTCGAAATTTAGTTGTAAGCAATGCAGATATAGAAAATTAATGTAAAGTAATCACAAGGCAATGGAGCTTGCCTAAACCGCCCTCTGAACATTCATTTATTCCTCAGAAGGCTGATGGCTCCTACTATTCCGACTTGCGACGGAAGGGTAGGGCTGTTTGTTTTCTATCCACTTCCAACGCAAGTCACGCTCGTTCACTTAGTTGTTTGAGGTTGCGTGATGTTAGAAAGTACGCTTTGGATCGTGTTAGGAGGGTTTTTTGTCGGTCAGATCGCCCGGCGTATGGGGGTTCCAGCACTCGTTGGCATGGTGCTAGTCGGGATTGTGATTGGTCCACAGGTTGCAAATGTGATTAGTCCCGGCGTGCTAGAAGCGGCTGATTCGCTGCGATTGGTTGCCGTGATGGTGATTTTGATGAAAGCAGGACTAGGGCTAGATCGAGAGAAGTTGGTACAGCAGGGGACGGTGGCGCTGCGGTTAGGCTTTCTCCCGGCGGCAGGAGAGGCAATTGCGATCGCGCTTGCCGCCATGCTCATCTTTGGGCTTAATTTTCCCACAGGACTTCTGCTGGGCTGCATTATTGGCGCAGAATCCCCGGCTGTGATTGTACCCGCAATGCTACGACTTAAAAGTTTAGGGTGGGGAGTCAAAAAAGGGATTCCAGACGCAATTTTAACAGGAAGCGCATTATCAGATGTATTACTTCTACTAGTATTTAGCTTATTGCTTGCATTCCTATCTGAAGGCGCAACAAGCGTAACGTTACCAGGTGGTCTTACGTTGAGTGCTGTGCAACTTCTGCCATTTCAGATTGTGCTTCAAATTGTTTTTGGAGTCTTGCTAGGAGTATTGACAGCCAAAGTATTAATCTTGCTTTTAGCACAGAATTGGACGCAGAATGCTGTTCAAGATACGTTAGTGACAGCAAGTTTGGCATTGCTATTAGTCGTGGTAGCACAAGACTTGCCGATTTTCTCTGGTTATTTGGCGGTGATGTCAATGGGATTTTTCCTAATTGAGTTTGATGCACCACTCGCTCGACGGTTACGCGGCGGATTTGACAGCCTGTGGATGATTGCCGAAGTGGTGTTGTTTGTTTTATTGGGAGCTAGTATTCAACTGCAAGTCTTAGGCAATATTTTGCTGCCGGGGTTACTAATTTTAGCAATCGGCACTCTCGTCGGTCGGTCTGTGGGCTGGTATCTATCTACCGTCAAAAGCAATTGGAACTGGAAAGAGCGATTGTTCCTGCTGCCGGGCAACTCCGCCAAAGCAACCGTTCAAGCTGCGATCGGGGCAATTCCTCTGGCGCAAGGCATTGAAGGAGGAGAGACAATTTTGGCGATCGCGGCGCTTTCAATTCTGGTGAGCGCACCACTGGGAGCTTGGGCAATTCCCACTTTTGCCCCGCGATTATTGGAACGAGGTGAAGTCGATCCCACCAAGGTGGCGAGCGGTCGTCAAATTGTGATTCTAGCAGCCATAGATACCTCTGTGTTTGCTGATGCAGTCTTAATCAAAGCGGCTGAACTTGCTCGTCGCAGCGATGGTGAAGTGATTGTGCTGCACGTGCGCACTCAAGATCCAGCAACCGTAGCCCACCTCAAAGAAAAAACTCAACGGCTTTTGAGTGATATCCGTCATCGGTTGATCGTGGTAACAGGATCGGTTCCAGAGGAGATTCTTCGAGTTGCTCAAGATTTCAATGTGACTGAGATTGCGATCGGTAAGCGAGGACAACCTGCTTGGCAAACCGCGATCATGGGTTCGGTATCTCAGGCAGTCTTAGAATCGAGTCTCATTCCGGTCATTGTGGTAGAAAAAGAGCAACAGATAAAGCAAAAATAAAATTCACTATATAGAACCCATTTGACATCTCTAAAAGGCGGCAAGTCGCTTAATCATTAACCTGACGAAGCAGAGATTGAGCTTCGTGGTGGCATTGGTCAAGGTGCGCTCAAAGTTCTTAACGAGGATCTTACAT
>NZ_JBYCCV010000109.1:0-11503 GCF_057473825.1 Aliterella sp. E5.1 | reverse complement strand
TAGCATCAGGATTACTCTCAATAAACTTGACCAGTTCGTCCATCGTTCAATTAGTTCTAAAATGCTACATCCATCATTCACAATAGTTTAAGACTCACTTTTCTTCAACTCATCTAGGATTGCTATAGAACAATGTTTAGAGCAACAGGAGCGGACCTATAATAGTAAGCAATTAGCAACTGTTTTAGAACAAGAGCGTGCTGTCAGCTTGAGTGCTGACCGGATTCGACGTATCCTGCAAAAAAGGGGGTTCGATGGAAACGAACGCGACACAGCCAGCAAAGAAAACAAGACCCGCAATACAAACAACTAAAACAAGCGCAGTTAAATGCACTCAAACAAGTAGCGCAATCAGGATATATTGAACTGATGTACCTGGATGAGTCAGGCTGCCAGTTGTGGAGTCCTACAAGTTATAGTTATAGTCGCCAGGGAGAACAAAAACGCCTTGAGCAGACTGACCGACGTAAGGGACGCATCAGTATTTTAGGCTTATGGCAACCGGACAGAAGCTTCAAGTATGCTTTAGCTTCTGGTAGTTTCAAGAGCGGAAGTTATATCGCGCGTTATCGATTGGATTGCTGAACAAACATCTGAGACTTTCAGAACAACCGGACGGATGACAGTGATAGTGCAAGATAATGGTTCGTTGCATACGAGCCACTTGACTCGCCAACAGTGGCAACGTTGGCGTTCTCAGGGCTTATTCCTATTCTTCCTACCTCCATATTGTTCCGAAATGAACCGGATTGAGGAGCAATGGCATCAACTCAAAAGCAATGAAATTGCCGGACGGATGTTTGAGGATGAATATGATTTAGCTCTAGCAGTTATGGATGGAATGAAAGCTCGTAGTGTCAAAGGTAGTTATGCCCTGGAGCGTTTTAAGTTTAATTCCACCTGACTACTTAGTTAATTTTGTCTTGGGGCAAAGCTTAAAAGTTGTTGGGTGACAATATCTGGTCACAGATATTTTTTCAACAGAGTAATCAATACGTATAACTGGGTATTCAATACCTTACGAAATGGTACGTGTGGCATTCCACGTCCTCTCTTTTCTAGGGGTTGAGGTAATAAGTCTTCAAACAACTTCCATTCAAGATCACTCAAGCCCTCAAACCTACCTGCCATTTTGTCTTCTTTCTATTCTGTTTCAGCTTTATACTGATTCTAGCTCGTATTTCTGAGTTAGTGGGATAGGCTCCAAATGGATAGACAACAAGTAAGAAATATCGTTATTGCGATCATAGTTATAACTTCAATCGGGTCATGCGTATCCCAAACAAGTAAGAGAAATAGCCAGGTTGAGCAAACGCCAGAGGTGGCGATAGAACAGCCGACAGCATCGCCAGCACCCTACACTGCGAACATAAAGTCAGTAAACCCCAATCAGCAGCCATATGTCATTTTTGTAGGGGCTGATGAAAAGGGTGAGAGTAAAGCGGAGGTGTGGAAAGGTGAGCAGCTACGGTACGATGACGCTATATCAAAATGTTTGGCAGAAGCGACAGAAGATAGTATCAAAGTGCAGGTGTTTAACGCTGTGGGTGAGGATAGATGCGAAGTCGTTGATTTGACTTTAGAAGAGAATTCGGGAATCCTTGAGAAAGTTAACCAGGAACGTGTAGCACAATAGACTCTTGAGAGTGTACTAATAGGTACTATAAGATTTACAGACAACACCCCATAACATCCCTCAGTTATTTTCCCTTTTTCAATGAACTATCCCTAGGATTGACGGCACTACCCTGATAGTCTTCGTTGCCCAAGCCCACTGTTGGCAGTTCCGGCTGACTAGCGCTAGTGGAGCAGCGAAAGAGGAACGCAAGATTTACTACACGGCTGAAGCTGCACTTAAGGCAGGGCTGGAGTGGATTGGTCAGGGGAGTTGGAAAATGCGAAAATAAAAAAAATAGATAAGCCGCTATGAGTGGAACAGAAGAAAACGAGTTGGACCCAGGGCTTGAAATCTATGCGGGCGTATTCTACGGCGGTTGCGAAGAATTAGCACAGGATAAAATTGAGGCAAGAATACGACTGCTGGCAATGCCTACTGAAGAAGCGCAAAATATTGATTTTTTCACAAATAAATTTGCAAATACTGACGATATAAATTACAGCTTATCATTGTACGCTCTTCCTGCAATTTCACTAAGCCAATACTGTGTAATTTAAATTTATTTACTGTCGATAAGTTGGCAGAATTATTATGGACTACATCTTTCATTGCATATGCTAATTCCGGTTGTTGCTTAAGAATTAAACTTTGACGGCGTAAATGGTCTGCGTAGATACTCGATGAACTCGTAGCATTTTGGATAATCTGTGTTAAGGTAACATCCATATTAGCTAGATGATAAAGAGTAAGACGCACTAAAAATGGATGTCCACCCACTAGCGTCATTAATTTTTCAACTTCGGTTTCAGACCAATCGAGTTGATGCTTTTGAGCTAAATCTAAAATTTGCTTACTATTAAATTCGGGCAAGTCTACCGAAAAACCTACATTAAACGGTGATTGATTAATATCAAGAGGCACGTAAACTTCTGTAGAATGTACAATTACCAATCTCAGTTTTTTCCAAATCTCTCGACGTTTACCTTCTTCGTGTAAAGCGCGTAGCAGTCCAAAAAAATCTCGATAAATTTCTGGATATTCAAAAATCTTATCAACTTCATCCAAACCAACCGTTAGCGGTCGAGCGATTGTTGGTAAGAGATACTCCTCAAAATAGGCTTTACAAGCCATGCTGCTACCTACAATTGCCGCTAAGTCCCAATATTCATCAACTCGATTGGGGATATTTAAAGCTAAACCAACGCTGACACAAAACCAACGTAAAAACTTATCTAAATTTATGAAAGTCTGCTGTACTGCGAGTTGAAGGTCTAAGGTGACGGTACTATCTCCCTGAGATTGGGCTTTAGAAATAATTCTTGCCAAAAGCGAAGTTTTACCCATTTGTCTAGGTGCTTTAATTCTAATTAAAGCACCAGGTCTATGAATTTGTTCGTAACATCTTTCTTCGATAGGTGAGCGCTTAATGTAAAATAGCGAATCTAACGGTACTTGACCAGATGGATGCTCATTATCAGAGGGAGATAAAGACATTTCTTGGCTTTCCCTATTTGAGTCTGATGTAGGACGTAAGATGGGTAGTAAAATTTCACTTTCTACTGTTAAATCAGCAATATCTTGCCATTTCAGGCTCAAAGCCTGACAAATTTCTCTAAAGTTAAGGTAATCTACAGGTCTACCATTAAGAAAACTGCTGATAGTGGATTGAGATATTTGCAAATACTCAGCTAAATCGGTTTGACGAACATAGCCATTACGCAGTAGCGCCGACTTTACCTCCGATATAAGTTCAGAACGTACTCTAACTGAACGTGGCATTTCTGATCCTACAACTGCTAAGTTTCTTTTTTTGGCGAAGTTCTAAAATATTCAATCTCACTACAAAGTCGATACGTACTCGATATACCCCTATGCGAACTCAAGCGTAGTCAAGGTTAAATAGGATTAGTAGGAATAAGGTTCAAGGTGCAACCTGCGAAGAATAGTCCTACTCTAACTGAAAATCTTTAGGGATTATATAATTATGAAATTTACCTTCTCTAGAACTTGCTTATTAGCTTATACATCATCTATTTTACTGCTAGGTTTTTCGATACCGTTAGTTGCACAAATGCCAGCATCTAATGCTTCTACTGACTGTCCAAGTTCAAAGCCACTAAGTCTTAATACAGTAGACGACTACTTGGGCATGGGACACTTTCAAGAGGAGTGCCACAAAGACTCACTCGCTGCGGTTTCTTCTTTCACGCAGGCAATTCGGCTCAACCCTAAAGCTGAAGAACCCTACTATCATCGTGCAAATGCTTATGCTGCTATTGGGAATTACAAAGCCGCAGTTGCAGACTATAACGAAGTCATTAAGCAAAATACAGGTCGGTTTGGTTTTAGTAGGGGTGCATATTGGAATAGGGCTAGGGCTTATGAAAAATTAGGCGAAAAACAGAAGGCGATTTCAGATTGGACTCATTTAATTAGTAGTAGCAGTGGTCCTAGTGCTGACGAGTATTTATCAAGAGGTAATCTTTACAAAGATTTAGGGAATAAAGAAAGTGCGTGGGCAGATTACAAAGTGGCAGAAAAACTTCTCCAGAAATATTTAAGTGGCGTTTACGGAAGTGGTGTACAACAACCTCACTATCAAGAGATGCTGGAGAATGTAAGAAATGAATTATCAAGACTAAATTCTTAACCACAATAGGCTCTTTGGGTGTGTAACGGTTGAATTATAGTTGCAAGAAATGAATAATCTATTTGCCGTAACACACCCAATTACACAGTGGCACGTAACGCTGCGTTTTTACATAATCTACCAACTATTTTTGTAGTAATTTAAAAATATTGATAACTTTAAATAATTAGTAACTTGGCTATATAATGAGCGATAAATTTTCTTATAAAGTGGGTGGAAGTCTTGCAGAAGATGCTCCCAGTTACGTGTTTAGACAAGCAGATTTCGAGATTTACAACGAACTGAAAGCTGGGAATTTTTGTTATATTTTTAATTCTCGACAAATGGGTAAAACTAGCTTGCAAGTTCGCACAATTAACCGCCTGCAAGCAGAAAAAATTGCTTGTACTACGATTGACATATCTGGACGCGGTAGTAAAGATATAAACCCGGAACAGTGGTATGCGGGTATTGTTTACACATTAGTTGCAAATTTTGAAATAGCTAACCCCAGCGAATTTATTAGAACATGGTGGAAGGAAAACTCCGAGTTATCGCCGATACAGCGTTTGGATATATTTATTGAACAAATTTTGTTAAAAAAAATCAAAAGTAAAATAGTTGTTTTTATTGATGAGATTGATAGTATTTTAAGCTTTAGTTTTGGGTGTGATGATTTTTTTGCCTGGATTAGAAGTTGTTATGAGAAGCGGAATTATAATAGCGACTTTAATAGGATTACTTTTGCCCTTCTCGGAGTAGCAACACCTAGCGATTTAATTGCCGATAAAATCCGAACACCATTTAATATCGGTCGTGCTATTCAACTTAATGGTTTTCAAATCAAAGAAACTCTCTCTTTAGCAGAAGGGTTAAAAGGGAAAATGAAAAATCCGCAAGCTGTTTTGAAAGAAGTTTTAGCATGGACTGGAGGACAACCCTTACTTACACAAAAGTTATGCGATTTGTTAGTAACTTCTCAAAATTTTATTTATCATGGTTCGCTAAAAGCAAAGGGAGAAATTGCAGAAGCCGAATGGGTGGAGAAGATTGTTAGACAGCAAATAATTGAAAACTGGGAATCCCTTGACGAACCACCCCATTTAAAAACAATCAAAGATAGAATTTTGATGAGCAAGCATAATACAGGTGCGTTGCTTGGTTTATATCAAAAAATTCTACAATTAGGGCAAATACCCGCTTCAGACAGTCCAGAACAAATAGAACTACGACTATCTGGGTTAGTCATAGAACAGCAGGGATATTTGAGGGTTTATAACCGCATTTATGCCACTGTTTTTGATTTAAATTGGGTAGAAAAAGCACTTGCTAATTTAAGACCATATTCAGAAGCATTATTAGCTTGGCTAGCTTCCAACGGTCAAGATAATTCTAGATTACTACAAGGATTAGCATTAGAGGAAGCTAAGAATTGGGTAGCCAATAAAAACTTAACTGAACAAGATTACCAGTTTTTAACTGCTAGCCAGGAAATGGAAAAACAAGAAATAGCTACAGCATTATCTCTTCGACAAGAAGAAAGTCGCATATTAGCACAAGCTAACGATACTTTAAGCATAGCCCAATATCAAGCTAAACGACAAATTCGTATTGGTGGTGGTGTTCTGATTTGTTCTCTTATTGGAGCAGCTATTGCTTTTATATCTGCAACTAATCAATTACAAGAAGCTCAAGAAGGTACAAGACTAGAACAAGCAGGAGTGACAGCGCTTCAACAGTTTGAAACGAAACAAATTGAATCTTTAGTGACAGCGATGGATGCAGGACAAAAGTTAAAAGAACTTGTAAAAAATAAACGTTCTCTAACAAATTACCCTGCAAATAGTCCACTTTTTGCTTTACAAGCAATAGTCGATAATATCCGTGAAGTTCAACAATTTGTTGCTCATCAAGATGATATTACAACTGTAAACTGGAGCCAGGATGGAAAGTATATTATCACCGCTTCTAATGATAAAACTGCTCGTGTATGGGACTCATCAGGTAAGCTAATAACAGAACTGAAAGGACATCAAGATCAAGTTTTTCTTGCTAATTTTAGTCTAGATAGAAAGCATATTATTACCGCTTCAGCAGATAAAACGGTTCGTATATGGAACTTTTTTGGTCAACAATTGGCGATGATTAAACATCAAGACTATGTAGATAGCGCCAGTTTTAGCAATGATGGAAAACGTCTAATTACAACAAGTATAACTCCACCTATCACAACAATTTTAGATGAAAAAACTGTGGTTAGTTCCTCTAATGAAAAAATCGCTCGGCTCTGGGATTTGTCTGGGAATTTATTACTACAACTTCAAGAGCAAGTTAATACTGCCAGATTTAGCCCGGATGGTAAATATATTCTTACTGCTTCTAATGATAAAACAGCCCGTATTTGGGATACATCGGGTAAACTATTACGAACATTCATAGGACATTCAATGGCTGTTAACAGTGCTTATTGGAGTCCAAATGGAAAATATATTTTGACTAACTCTGATGACTCCTATATTTGGGATGTTTCAGGTAAACAAATCGCACAACTTAAAGTAGATGATAAATGGGCAATTGTAGATGCTGGTTTTAGTCCCGATAGTCAGCGTATTTTCGTCACGACCCCTGCTAAAACTTATGTTTGGGATTTATCAGGTAGGCGGATTAGAGAAATTAAAAATCAAAACGTCTTGGGTGGTGATGCAGAATTTAGTCCTGATAGTAAGCGACTTTTTACAACTGATAACACTATAAAAGTGTGGGATCTAAGAAATGAAGCTATAAAGGTAGAGGATTTATCAAGTAATTTGCTGGCAGAACTGACAGGTAATCAAAGTAATCCCCGTTGGAGTCCTGATGGTAAATATATTGTTACCTTTGGACAAGATAAAATCGTTCGGCTCTGGGATTTATCCGAAAAAATCCCAGTAACAACAGTAACTATCAATTCAAAAGACGCTATTACGGGAGCAAGTTGGAGTCCTGACGGTAAATATATTGTTACCCCTACTTGGAAATCTGTATTAGTTTGGGATAGTTTGGGTAAGCAGTTAGCAAAATTTCAAGGACATTCAGATGTCGTTAATAGCGCTAATTTTAGTCCAGATGGAAAACTAATTGTCACCGCCTCAAACGATAAAACTGCTCGTGTTTGGGATACATCAGGAAAACAGATGTTATTACTTTCTGGGCATGAAGAGGGAGTAGAGTATGCTGCTTTTAGTCCAGATGGCAAGTATATTTTAACTACAAGTTATAATAATCAAACTAGAATTTGGTCGCAGTCGGGTAAGTTAATAACTACATTTAAAGCCAGAGGCATTACTTGGAGTCCTAATAGTAAATATCTTCTGGCTAGTTTTGATTATGACGGCAAAAATTATTCAAGCTTGTGGAATATTTCTGGTAAAAAAATAGTAGAATTTGCAGGCAGTAAAAATAGTTTCTATAGTGCCAGCTTCAGTCCTGATGGAGAACGTATTGTGGCTGCTAATGGCAAAATAGCAAGCATTTGGAATACATCTGGTCAAAAATTATCAGAATTTAAAGCCAATCAAGATATATATAGTCCTAGCTTTAGTCCGGGTGGGGAAGTAGTTATTGCTACTTCTTCAGATAATAGGGCGATTATTTGGGATACTTCTGGTAAACAATTAGTTGAAATACCGCATCAAAGTAGGGTTGGATTTGCTGTTTTTAGCACGGATGGTCAGCGGATTGTTACAGCTTCAGATGATAAAATTTATCGCGTTTGGGATGTGACGGGTAGACAGCTTGCACAATATAAATATTCATCTACTTTCATATCGCCAGTAAGTTTTAGCCCAGATGGTCAATATATTCTCGCGCATATTCAAGGTAATTCTCCTGAGCAAAACAAAGTGCTGATTTGGCGGATTGACGAATTAGATGGGCTGTTAGCACGGGGATGCGGGTGGTTAAAAGATTATCTGAATACCCAACCTCAAATACGGGAAAGATTAAGAGTTTGTTGGGTAAACAGTCGTAAAATAACGGACATATAACTGTATGATAGTAATCCCGTCCCCCTACTGTCTTTTACCGAACCGTATTGGGTTTAAAGGGAGGGTAAAATTGTATTTCCTTCAAGTATTAGTCTTGCCATTTATGAAAATATAAAGAATTTAGACAAAGCATACCTAAAAAAATTAAATTATTAATCTAAGGTTTAAATAATATTTTTAGATTGCAGTGATTCAAATAACCGCTTAAAGTTATTAAAACCCTATTGAGGAAAAAAACTAGCAGAAATTCTTTCGATAGCAAGTTTATCAGGAGAAATCAAACAACGTTGTCCTGAGCTTGCTACCTTTACTCCCCTTGTGAATAGATAAAGTCGAGATCAGAGACTCAGCCTCTAAGTCTGTGTTTATCGTTCCAACGTTTCCTGGAGTCTGCTATGGCAAAATCTCGCAAATTGGAATCACTTCTGGCGCAACTAGAGCAGATTCGCCCCAATCCTACTACGTCAGAAGCAATGCTTCTACTGCGCCAACTACTGACCTCCAAGCAGCCTGTTGCGATCGCTCAAGCCGCAACACTGATTGCAGAGGCAGAACACTACGACCTAATTCCAGATCTGGTTGCCGCGTTCGAGTGGGCGATGACGAAGCCAAGTGAGCAAGATCCAGGTTGTACCGCTAAGCTCAAACTTGCAGATGCACTCTATCGATTGGACTACCGTAACGAAGATTTGTTTTTGCAGGGCATTCGGCATATGCAACGAAACCCCGTGTGGGGCAGTTCGGATGATACGGCTGCGCCATTGCGAAGTGTCTGTGCATTAGGACTCGTCAAAATGAATTACCCCGATGTCATGAGCGAGTTAGCGGACTTGTTGGCTGACCCAGAACCCAATGCACGAATTGGATCTGCACGAGCCATTGCTTATACTGGAAATTTGTCAGGTGTTCCGCTTCTCCGGTTACGGATCAAGCTTGGCGATAGTGCGCCTGTGTTATCGGACTGTTTTCTGGCATTGCTGCACTTATCCCCAACGCAATCCTCCATCGATTTAGTGCGTTCCTTTCTTGCGATTCAACCACAGGCTGAACATCGAGAGAACACTGAGAGCGCAGAAGCGGCAGCATTAGCATTTGGAGAATCCCGATTACCGGAAGCGTTTGATATTTTGCGAGCCTGGTGGCACTCCATCGACATTCCAGATCTTCGACAAACGGGATTGCTCGCACTCGCGCTTCTCCGAAACGATGAGGCAATTTCGTTCCTGTTATCTCTGATTCAGGGCGGCAGTCTGGTGGATGCAAAAGACTCGATTACAGCCTTGCGTATTTATCGTGATGATCAAGCACTTTGGCAACGTGTTCGTGAACGGATTGAACAACGGGGAGAACCAAGTCTCCTGAGCATGGCTAACTGACGCTTTCTGACCTAAAGGCACAGAGATTGGTTGTGTTGCAAAAAATAGTGACATTCTGATAGAAATAGTAGGTTGTCGGGATTGACGGCACTACCCTGATAGTCTTCCACACCCAAGCTCACTGCTGGCAGTTCCGGTTGATTAGCCCTAGTGGAGCAGTATTTGGGGAGCGCAAAATCTACTATACCCCTGAAGCAGCACTGAAGGCAGGACTAGAGTGGATTGCTCAGAAGATAAACTGATGTCACCTTGATTTCGCTATGATGCTATAAATATATCATTAAAGTATTTTATAGATATCTTTAAGATATCAAAATAGAAGGTGAATGGAGATAGAAGGTGAATAAGAAAATTCTAGTCATTGGTGGATATGGTAGTGTCGGTCGTATTATTGCGACTCAGTTGGTTAAGAAATTTCCTAGGCAAGTTATTGTGGTCGGAAGAAATTATCAAAAAGCACAAAATCTTGCATTAAAGTTAAATCAGCAGGTAGTCCCGATAGCATTGGATATTTCTGGCATTTCCGACAGTGGCAAATTACTTAACGATGTTGAAATTGTTATAATGTGCCTGGATCAGGAAAACATTAAATTTGCTCGGCAATGTATTCAACGCGGCATTCACTATATTGATATCTCTGCCAGCCATCATATTCTTTCCAAAATTGAGGCGCTGAACAAGGAAGCTGAGAAGACTGGAGCTACAGCAGTTTTAAGTGTGGGGTTGGCTCCTGGTTTAACTAATCTTCTAGCGAAACACTGCCAATCCAAGTTGCCAGATATGACATATGCAGATATTTATATTCTCCTTGGGTTAGGAGAAGTTCATGGAGATGCAGCATATAGATGGACTCTTGAGAATTTGAGTACTGATTTTACCATTATTCATGACGGTGAACCAAGAAAGGTCAAAGGTTTTGAGGATGGCAAACAATCAGTATTTCCAAATGGGATAGGGAGAAGAATAGCTTATCGGTTCAATTTCTCAGATCAGAAAGTGATTCCACAAACCCTGGGTCTTAGGAGCGTCTCAACTCGTCTCTGTTTTGACTCAGCCTTAATGACCTATTTATTCGCTTTAGCAAAAAGAATAGGTCTGAGCCGTATTCTGATGATGAAAGATGTCAAAGAATTATTAATCAGCGTCCTAAAACGATTACATTTTGGATCGGATAAGTTTGTCATTAAAGTGGAAGCAGGTAACTTACAATCAAAAGAATATTTATATGAATGTTCGCTTTGGGGAACAGGTGAAGCGAAGACGACCGGATTAGTGGCTGCAAAAGTTGCTGAAAATCTTGCTTTGTCTTCATTTCCAGCAGGGGTGTTCCATATTGAGCAACTATATTCTCCCCTTGAATTTTTGAAAAGTCTAGGACAAGATGATCTTAATTTTGAAGAGAAAGTGTGTTCTGCCAGATAGCTGTCAACCTTCAAGAATCTTCCTTAATAAAAAACCTAGCATCCGAACACCGAAAGCTTGCCTATGATTTTCAAGATTGTCTTCGGCAGATGGTGGACACCGTTAGACCCCGACAGCGGTTTTTAGTTTTTTCTCAGTTCATTTTTGGGTTTATTGCTGAGTTTAAGTGGTTCTTTTTTTTCGACTGAGGCTGTGAGCATTTTTGTTGGTATGGTCGGGCGATCGCCGCCTTGTCTGACCTATTCCTGATGGCGCTCCTGATGATGTAATTCGTACCGTCATGGAAAACTGCCGAACTTTGAAATTTACAGCGGTTCTCGATTGAATGAGATAAAGTGAGAAGCATTGCTACAACTATTAATGGCTAAATGGATGAAAGCTTACTCAAATGATTTGCGCCAGAAGATTGTGGAAACCCATAGCAGAGAAAGGG
>NZ_JBYCCV010000108.1:0-11766 GCF_057473825.1 Aliterella sp. E5.1 | reverse complement strand
ATCCCTTGAACAGGTAGAAGATGTACTTTGCCAAGGCTTACTTGAACTTTCTTCTAATAGTGAGCGCCTGCGTTCAATGACTTTCTTCCCTCATCTTCAAATACTACCTCTGACCGCAACTTAGTATGACACCATTAGTAGGGAATTTACGCAATACATTTAGCAACGTCAAACCTTGAGGATCTGCGGCTGCCAAAATTAATGCTGCACGTAGGGCATAAAACCCAGGTTGACCAGTTTCAGTCTGAATTACTGTTCCTAATCTTTGTAGTAAAGTTTCTCCAATCGGCGTGTAAAGAAACTGCGACACCTCTACGGAACCTAAATTAATCGGCGTTAATAGCACGCGGCGTAGTTGCGCTAGCTGTTGGGAATTGAGATACCGCACATAAGCGGCTAATTCATCCTCAACTTTGCCTTCCTTAGCATAGGTTTCTAAAGCGTCAACAGAAATTGAGCGCTGTAAAGCTGAGTAATTAATATAAATTTGTTTAGCGGCTAGAGCAGGGCTTAAAAGCCCTACGGTGGGAAGTAACGTTGAAAGTGCTATACCTAAGTGTTTTAGTAGTTGTTTAGTGAAGTAACCTTCCCAGTGCTGCCAAGAAAGACGGGAAAAGTATAGCTGAAAAATTGCCGGAATTGACATGAGTAGCCTTTATATTTTAGAGCAGGTAGCCTGTCTTGATGACAATGAGATTGGCTGCTCATTAATTAGAAATCTATGTACTCCTTCCTTTTAAATCATCTTTCAACGGTAGTAGATAATTTTTAAGTAGTATTGTTAAAAATGGTTTTGAGTATTCACGAGTTTTCCACTTTTTGTTTTTAAGATGCGTTTATTGTCTTGTCTACCGTAAGTCTTACTCGAACTTAATTAACCTCAAATCATTAGTAGGAGCTCGAGAATGCCCTTAATCAAAAAGCTAATTTCCCTGGCAGTGGTGTCTGCGGTGTTAATTGCTATAGCAGTGCCAATCTTAGCTCAAGCTCAAAGTCCCCTGCCGCCGGATGCCATTAGAGTATCTCCAGGCATCAATTTTGAGAACTTATTGAACTACACGCCATTCCAGCATGGCATTGTCGGGCACGTTTTAACACTAGGATATGCAGCACAGGCTGCCGGACTTGTTTACTTTCTCGCCACCCTCAACAACATTGCTCCCCGTTATCGTCTATCCTCCGTATTGTCCGCGGTCGTCATGGTATCGGCTTTTCTCGAACTGTTGCAGCTATCGCTAGATTGGCGGTCTGCATTTGTTTATAGCGATGGTCTGTGGCGACCCACCACCGATGCTTTCTCCAATGGCTTTCGCTACATGAATTGGTCAATTGACGTACCAATGCTATTAATTCAGTTGACGGTGGTACTTGGTTTGACACGGAAGCAGGCTTTTTCCTAGGGTACTCAGTTTGTCATTGGGGGGCTGTTGATGATTTACACAGGATACATCGGACAGTTCTATGAGGTGACAAATCCTACTCCGTTTTGGATCTGGGGTGCAATCAGTACAGTGTTTTACATCTATGTCTTAGCTGTAGTTTGGCGGATGCTGGGCAAGGAGTCTCGCAATATGCCCAAAGACCCAGACAATCTAGAAGCATCAATGAAGAATCTCCGTTGGTATATCTTGATTACTTGGTCGCTTTACCCCATTGCCTACTTAATGCCAGTCCTTTGGTTTTCGGGTTGGGGTGTAGTGGGGCGACAAATTATCTACACCGTTGCAGATATTACCAGTAAGGTTATTTACGGAGTTATTTTAAGCTACATTGCCCAGAAGCGCAGTGAGTCGCTGGAATACGAACCTGCGATCACCTCTTCTCAACGATAAAATCCCACAAGTTCGATTTTTAATCGTAGCGCAATGAACTTGTTTAAAGAAATGGTATTGCTGTTGTTGTCCTTCCTACATGGGCAAAATACTTCCCACTCTTACCAGCAAGGGAGTTTTTTCTAATTCGATTGTAAAAACTCCCTTGCTCATGGATTTAAAATGACAAAGAGAAGCTATGATTGCTAAAAGAAAAACAAGCATCGCTAGATGAAAGCCGCAGAGAAGCAGGTACTTAATCGAGAACGAGAAGAAATTTTACAACAGTTGGAAGATTGGCTAGAAACACCAATGCTCCTGCTTGGGTTCGTCTGGTTGGCGCTGTTTGTCGTCGAGTTAATCTGGGGCTTAACTCCCTTACTCCAAGCAATTGGTACGGTTATTTGGATAATTTTTATTCTTGACTTTATCCTTGAATTTACCTTAGCTCCACAGAAGCTTGCCTATCTCCAACGCAACTGGCTAACAGTTATTTCCCTCCCACTACCAGCACTGCGCCTATTTAGGTTTGCGCGCGTTTTACGGGTGCTAAATACTGCACGGGCTGCTCGTGGCATCAGGTTACTAAGAGTAATTACACGCACGAATCGGGGGATGCGGGCGATTAGTGCTAGTTTAGGTCGTCGCGGCTTCGGTTACGTTGTAACCACAACACTGGTGATTACCTTAGTTGGAGCCGCCGGGATGTATACGTTTGAAAGCAATATGCCTGATGGACGCGGTCTAAATGACTACGGCGCGGCACTTTGGTGGACGGCGATGCTGATGACAACTATGGGTTCGGAATACTGGCCCCAGACGGCTGAAGGGCGAGTGCTTTGCTTTTTTTTGTCGCTGTATGCTTTCGCCGTATTTGGTTACTTGACAGCAGCGATCGCCACATTTTTTATCGGTCGCGATGCGGAGGACGAGGAGGCAGAAATAGTGGGGGCTAAATCTATAGAATTACTACATACTGAAATTACAGCTTTGCGTTATGAGATTCGGGAGTTATCTCGTAAGAATTTAGAACTCTAAGTATTTTGAATTTTGTTCAATTGCGAGAGTAAGAGCCAGCGAGGCAAAAAAATTACATCCTTAAGAATAATTCGACTTAAGAAGACGCAACTATTTCTAGTCGGCGGCGGCAAACTTCACTTATTTAGTTACTGGAGTTAATCAGCAATCTTTTCAGCAGCAGCTTGTACTTTATTGGGTAAGACTGTTCGCCTATAGGATCGGTAATAAAAGCAATCAAGTTAGCGGGCAATTCTACTGCTTCTAATGTTCTAGCGGCGGATTCTAGTGTCGGGACAATAAAATTGCCTGATTGATTTTCTAAAGCTGCTACAGGTAAATTGTTTTGGGTAGCATAACCATACTCTACATAGCCAATACTGCCTTGAGTTTGGTTAATTAAAGCAGTAATACCTTCGTTACCCTTACCACCAATGCCTGTTACCCAATCCACAGTTTTGTCAGAGCCGATTTTGCTTTTCCACTCAGAACTAATAGCACTCAAATGTTGGGTAAAGACTGCCGTAGTACCGCTACCATCAGCGCGGTAAACAACTCTGATTGGTAAATTGGGCAAGTTTAAGTTTACGTTGGGATTGGCTTTAGCAATTCTGGGGTCATTCCAGTTAGTAATTTTGCCTAAATCGCACCCCGGTTCTACTTGGGCGGCTTCTTTGGGAGTAATTGCGACATCACTAACGGCAAAATCTACTGTCCCTTTAGTAAACCGTTATACTCCTGCACCACTACCAACAGACTGATAGCTAAGTCGGACATTAGGAGTTTTTTGGCTGTAAACTGATGTCTAACGCTGGTATAAAGGAGCGGAAAAGCTTGCTCCAGCACCAACTAGAGAGACATTCTCACTATTGTTGTTACTACTGCCAGTACAAGAGGCAATACTAAGGGAAGCAGCAATTAAGGGGAGAAGAAAAGTCTGTTGTCCAGAGAAAAATCGCATAGTCATAAGTTAATTTGGATTAGTTTTTAGCAGCGATCGCCCTAATAAGAAACTGCCCTTGAATACAGCAAACATTGTTTTACTCCCCCAATTCGCATAGAAAAACAAACTCTTCAACAATCTAAAAATTTGTTTATGAAGTGAAGTTAAAAGGCAAGTTTAACCTTTTAACTTCAATCTCAATGTGCTAATTGGTGATATTTTGAAATTAAACTTAAATAGTGGAAATTTCGGGGAGACTTTCTGTTAGTTCGCTTAGATTTAACTAAAAATCTTGCTATAACGTTTGCTACAACTGCACTAGAAGCCGCCAATGCATTAGTTCTTGTGTAGCACAATCAAAATTTTATGGAGCAAGAGCGAACAGCAAGCTAAGAAAATTGCGTCTTTAAATGCAACTAAACTTAAGCGATCTCATTTATTGTCTTAGTTGCGCGATCGCCAGTAATACTTCATTCCTGTTCGGGTTTGTCCTAAAATGAAGATGGCGATCGTGGCTGGTTATTATCTTTAACTTCGCTTGCTTGTCGCTCCGGGGCAACATCTGCATTAATCTTTAATTCAACGGCTCCCATAATTTTGACGCTAACTTCCAGCAACACATTTTCGGTGGGTATTTGCCGTTCTCTAACTTCTTGACTAGCAATTTGAATTACACTAATTGCCCGATCTACAGCAGCGATAATTGCTTCGGTAGTAATTTCTGAAGCTGCCCCCTGAGCATTAGAGGCTACTTGCTCAATTAGTTGTCCCCTTGCTTGAAAAATTTGCTTTGCTCAATCGAGCAACTGCTTACTCTTCTGCTGTAGTTGCTCCCCAATTGTTTGCGACGTAACATTATTTGCCTTTAATCTATCAGTGATTCCCTTAACTACCAGCAAGCTAGCCAGGAAAATTCCGACAGTAAACCAGTTGATCTGATGGTACATATCCCTGAAAAGGAATTGAAATTGGTACCCAACCATTCGTTCCTTGACCTGTTATTATGACTCTGCGACCGCTAGAAATGTAACCAAGTACCTTACTATCACTAGCAGGTTCTTGCCGAGCAGCAATTCCTTTTTCTGCCACAACTCGACGGCAATTGCTAGGTGGTGGAGATGCTGCTTGACAGTTACCAATCCACTCTGCATAAACATATCCCTTCAAAGGAGCAGAAATAGGCAGCCAGTTATTCGTAACCGTGCCTGTAACTTCTACATTCCGCCTATAGGCAATGATACCAACCGCATTACTGTAAACTGTGGGTTTTTCTCGGACATACAAGCCTCTTTTAGCGATGACTTGCTGGCAGTTATCCGAGTTTTGTGCTATTTCGGCAGCCAAGGCACTTTTTGAGCGATAAAATGCCCGATTTTGAAGTTCGCTTGCATTCATCATGGGTACAGTAGGCGTAACAAAAGCTAAGGTTGCTAATAAAAAAGGTGTTATTGGTACTAAATATTTTTCCCAGCTACTTGTTTGTTTCATAGTAACGCTTCTACAACTTGATAATTCAATCTTCGTTGGCTGCAAAATGCACGAGCTACAACTTTATGCAGAGGTTTAACCTCTTTCTATTGCATCCAGGTATATTGTGATGAGAAAAAGTGCAGATTTCGTGAAACAGATAAATACTTTGCCTTCAATTGACCCCTTGTTGGTCGAAGGTTAGGCAGTTTTTACGCTCTCATACTGCCCGTACCTGTCAAGCACTGGAGCGAACGATAACTCACAGCATTACAGTATTAATGATGTCACTAAAAAAGATACTTTTGGCTGTTTTGCTCGTTGTGGTGCATTTATATGATAAATGCTGTGAAATCCTCACTCTCTCTTTTGCTTTTCCTGCGGCACTTCATTGCCTAATTCGGAAAATAACGAATCTGGCACAATAATTTGTTCTGCTGTTTCTAAAGCTGTAATTGCTTAGTTGTACTGACCTTCTACCCTTAATAGCGCGTAGGCAAATACCATCGTATCAATCACCATTAGGGTCGCCCTTGCTCTTTCCAATCTCACAGTTGACTGGCAGCTTGAAGTGGCAAAGTTGTAGAGCGCTGGCGAATACGTTCAATCGCTGCGCTACTTTGCACATAACGGCTCTGTAGCAAATCGCGGACTTCCTGTGCCATTGAAATTCCTTTTTAGGGTAAGAATCACAAAGGTAAATGAATCCATAGCTACAGCCGAAAACTTTGGCGCTGTCTATCAAAAACACTCGACTGCCACAAAAGGGACACAACTGAGGCTTCATCTGCCTACCCCCTGCAACTGCTCTAGTACCGCTAGTTCCTCCGTTATGGCTCTAGCAACGGCTAGGAGTCCTGAGTGGGATAGGTCTTGGAGTAAGGCAATTGATTTGTTGAATTTGGGGCAAACGTCGCAAACGTAATCGACGAAGCATACTGTTTCTGGTTCTGTTGCTTCGTAAAGGGCAGCAATCGCTAATGAAGCTTTTTTGTCTTGGCTTAGGTTCCGCAGATGGATCTCTAGTTGCTGCAAAGTTGGCACATCTTTTGGATTGAGCGAGTGGCTGGTTAAATTAAGCATTTTGTGTCCTAGCATGGGTAAAACAAAACCCGCCAGTGGTGACTAGCGGGTGTGGATGTTAGGATTTGGGCTACTTAGAAAAAGATTAACGAGTATATGCGGTAAATATAATCAGTTAACGCCTTAGCTGATGGTTAGTAACCAGGCAGCATTGGTCAGCCGGGTATCAACAGTAGCTAGTTGCAGTTGATAGTGAACGGCTGTAGCAGCAATGAATCTATCAGCAGGGTCTTGGTGAGGTAGGTCAATTTGGCGACTCAAGAGTGCGATCTGGTGATTAAGAGGCGCTTCGCAAATTGCTAAGGATTTTAGAGATTGGTCAATCCAAGTAGCGGTATCCAATTGTAGTGAGATACGCCCCTTTTCCGCCAACAGAAGAACCTCCCAGATACTAATTGGACTGAGCCAAAGTTCTGTAGCGTCTTGCGATAGTTGATTGAAGGTTATTTGAAAGTTGAGGAGCGCCAAGAGCGTACCAGAGCCAAATGTGAGTGTCAAGCAGGAGTTTTATTGCAAAACCTCCCATGTATTTTCAGGCAGAATGGGTGTGACTACATCACCTAAAATTTTACCTGTGCCTTTCATAAATCCAAAAGCAGGACGTTGTCGGTGATTTGTAGTGAATGGTTGAGGAGAATCGTTTTGATTAATGTCATTTTTTAACGATCCCAAAATTGCCTCAATGACACTAATCCGGTCTTCGATTGAAAAGCTTTGCAGTTTTTCTAGTATTTCTGAGTCAATCATTTTTCTCTCCTCAGCAGAACTATAGTCTTATTTATCAATTTTAAGCGGCTACTAGATTTGCCGTAACAGATTTACTGCTTTGCTGTGTTGGCAACTGCCACCGCACTGTAACAAAGCTACCGTCGGCTATTTGATAGGAAAGGAAATTAGGATGCGATCGCTTCCAGCCTTTGCCGCTAGAGTTGCGAGAATACGCTGATTCGTTGATATTCGGTTGGGGTTCACCTCGCTCCCAGTACAACCGACAGAGTGGACCTGAAATCACCCGATACCGAAAGCTGCCACCAGGGGAGACGATGACTTCGCCTAAATATTCAGCGCTTAGTTGTTGCAATTCAACCTCAGCAAATAGCCCGGATGGAGCGTAAAATCTCGTTGGGGCGGGTTCTAAAGCAGTGCCTTTACTCATTGCTAGGACTTCAGTAGTAACAAATTCTGCTCAACAGTTTCCAACTTTACCCGTACCTCACTTTTTTCCTGAGCGCTAATTTTAGCAGAGTTAATCGTGTTGAGGTAAAGTAGTCTTGCTTGCTCAAAATCTATCATTGCCGCCTCTGATTAGAATGGCACGCGCGTTAAGCCACGATGAATTCTCCGCTTACAATCTAGGCTCGTCCTACTTTCAAGTTATTTTTGGATACATTTTCCTTTGCCCTCCCTCACTACTCTACCTATCTTGCGGAAGAACATTTCTGCTGTTAATTCTGCTGCAATATACATTAACGTTTTATTCCTTGACATCAGGGCAAGCAATTTGTGATCGAAGCTGTAATTTTCGACATCGACGGAACACTGGTTGATACTGTTGACTTTCACGCGCAGTCATGGCAAAGAACCTTTACTCACTTTGGTCATCAGATTCCTTATGAGCAAATACGCCTCCAGATCGGTAAAGGGAGTGACAAGTTAATGCCAGTCTTTTTCTCCCTGGAAGAACTTCACCAATCAGAGGATGGTCAAAGTCCCAGTTTCGGTGAACGGATGCGAGATTACCGCAGGGAACTTTACAAGAACGAATATCATTCCCGGATCAAAGCTTTTCCTCAAGTGCGTGAGTTATTCATGGCAATCAAAGCAGACGGCAAACTCCTTGCTCTTGCTTCCTCGGCTACAAAAGACGATTTAGCAACCTACAAACAGATCCTGAATGTTGAAGATCTGATCGATGCTGCAACCACTACTACTGAGGTGAAATCGTCTAAGCCAGATCCGGATCTCTTCTTGGTTACGCTGGATAAGTTAGGTGGCATTGCTCCCAATAATGTCATTGTGGTAGGCGATACACCCTATGACGCAGAAGCAGCAGGTAAAGCAAATCTACGCACGATTGGTGTACTTTCTGGTGGTTTTTCCGCAGAAAACCTACGTCAGGCAGGTTGCATTGCCATCTACCAAGATATCGCTGACCTGCTGGCACACTACGACGAATCTCCGCTCAAGTAGTTTCTGGCGGATGCGTAGTTATAACGAGCGTTCAAGTGATTGCTTGAATCGTTTAGCCTAATGGGGCGTACCCCACTGGGGAAAGTAAGCAGCTTCACGCTTCAATTTACAGGGGCTTGGAGAAATACTTTCGCTTATCGAGCGTGCCATTCGAGCCAAAGTCTATTCCACCAGCCCTACTCCTTGCTAGTGCTAGGGGTGCAAGCTTCAGTAAGGGCAATAACAACGTTGCTGCAATGATTATTTTCATATGTATAAAGCTGATACAAGTGGTAATACATTTGAGAGCCAGGAAACATTACGAACTGTTAAGCGTCTGAAGTTTCATTTAGAGCTAAAGGAAAAAATGATGGGACGATTGTTACTCAAGGGGTTACTTATAAGCTTGGCACTCTGGACGCTGCCTGTTGAAGCACAGCAGGTAAGCAAGCCTCAAGTTGAAGCAATGGTTGATGCACTGCGCCAAGCCGCACCAAAAACAGGCGTTCAAGACGATGGACTATACAGCCAGTGGCAAATTACACCAGGGATTATCCCTAGCTGGTCTAAGCAATGCCTTGGCCGGGAAATTACACCAAAACAACTGGAAAGCAGCCCAGGAGTAGCAAGGAGTATCGTTAGCTGTATTGTGCGTCGAGAGCTACCAAAGCAGTATGCAGCTAGTAACAAGAATGAAACTACGGCAGTGCGTCGTACAGCTTGTTGGTGGATGACAGGTAATCCTACAAGCTGTACTAGCGGTCAAACTGCCAAATATGTTCAGAACGTTGAACGTTTTTATCAGCAAGCACGGAGCAAATAAGTAGCCATGCCAGCAGCGTCTAACCAGCGTTAAACTTTCCTGCTAGAACCTTGCTATATCTGCCTTAAACCATTATTTAAGGCAGATAGATTAAGACAATTGCTTTGTTTTAAATTGAGTCTCTAATCCAGTCTTACTAATAGGTCAGTCTGATGGGGAGCCAGAAAAAATTAAAGTACCTTGTAACCTTGTAACTGTTCTATTCATAGGTACTCTGCGAGGTGTCACCAGTCATTAGGGGGTCATATTTGGCATAATCGCTATCACCTACATGAACAAACCCATGTTCCAACAGCCATGCTTCTGCGGTTTTGAGATTAGTTTGATAATCCTCAGAATCAATAAATTCTTTTAGCACTTGTCCACTGCTTGTATTAATTTGAGAACCAGTTTGATTTGAATGAATAACAAGACTTACTATTGATTCCGTCTTTTGGGTAGCCATAGAATACTCTCTGCCTCAAAGTAAAGTAGTTTAACGTTAATTCGTTGATGTTTCTGGCGTAGATTTAAACAGCTATTCATCTCACTCAATACTCCCATATTTCATCGTGTCCTTCCTACTACCCCCTAGGCTTTTACTGCACTTGAGCTTCATAATTGATTGAAAACAAAATCTATCGATGCTTGGAGCAAAATTGCAGAGTTTGAATTTGATGGTTCAACTTCTTGAGGTAATATCGCAAGACTATCTGTCCTTGTTGTTTTGCTTGCGGATACACCTGCCCGTAGTGCTTGAAAAGATGCTGCAATTCCTCTAGGCTTTTTTGTTTGGTAAACATTTTTTCTAGCATGGTTAGTTCTCTCTTTTTATGACAAAGTAGGAGCTAGATAACTGGTTCTAGTTTCTTGGCTACTGCAATTTCTGTAGAATGCTTTACGCGGTTTTTTGCTGTGACTCTTGCTGTACTCGCCCATCAACAGGAACTTCTTTTTTGCCCAAATTATTAGTTGATTGCTTAGAACCCAAAGTTTTCAACTTCCCGTTTCTCTGTGGCTAAAGATGCTTCTACCAAGTTCGTAGCCATGACTTGAATATGGTATTCGTACATTATCTTCTGCTGCCTATAACTTTTACTCTCATCTCTAGCGGCGGCAATTGCACCTGGTTATAAGTCCTCTGCGGCAATGATTGTACCGAAGTTTTGCTATAGGTGACTCCAACGCACTGGTTGGCTAACAAATGAGCGGGAATTAAAGCCGTTAGATTGTCCGTTATCTGCTGGCATTTAACCAGATCAACATCATCGCCAATTACATCGATTTCCAAAATGATTCTCTGAGAGTGTAGCTTTTTGACCTTTCTGCGTTCAAAATCCATAACTTATCCTATTTTTCAGCGATGCCGACGGCTGTTTACTTTTGAGTCAAGCTGACGGCAATCTAATACTTTCTTTACTGTTTTTGTAATTACGGTTCTTTGTGTAACTCTTGCCACATATTGCAATTGAACAAGGAGCCTTGTTCAATTGCATCATCCAACGCTAAATGTGTATGAGGCAAATCATCAAACCAGTGACGCGGCATTCGGCGCTTGGTTGCGTCTCGATAACCAATTTTTAGCAATGGCATTGCTAAGGTTTTGATGTCCAATGCAGAATGGGAGAAAGGACTTTTACTTGTGAATCGGATTAAATACCAGTAAATAAACATAAAGTCAAAGGTGGCTGGGTAAGCAACAAAAACGGGTGCGCCGGGGATAGATTCAACCCATTGCAAGTATTTGGGCATAGCTATTTCACGGGACTGGAGATTTTTTCTACACGCTATCCACGCTTGGGGCTGCGTTTTCCACCAGTCCATTGTTTTCGGGTCGCTCTTAGCTTCAGGCAATGTTTCCAAATTTACGGAAAATGTACTGACCAGCGTTTTGTCAGGTAAATAAGCAGCAGAACCAAAACTGAGCATCGAATTAATGCCAGAAATTGACCCATCGGTTTCAACATCGGTACTGATATAAATTTCTTTCATACATATGCTCATTGAAAGGTGGAATAAGCCTCTTGCATGAATCCATTTTTAGTAGGAATTTCTGATGGCTTTACCTATTTAGCTTGCTATTTACGCAGGAGATTTAATGTACTTTGTGAACCTGTAAATGGATTTTGCTTGTACCATAAGCGGTTAGCAGTATATTGCTCAGTTGTGGTGTAAATTGAGGTATTGACATCAAAAATGTTGTTGCTGCTTTGCTCCCAAATGCTAAAGGAACGTACACTAGGTTTATGTAAATTTCGGATGACTTGATAACCCTGTACTTCTTAAGTTCGTATTCATACACTGTCCAGCTTATGTTTCGCAGATACTTCCTTACTTATGGTGTTTACCCCAGGGATAATTCATTCTAGAAGTAAAAATAGCTTGCCGATGTCATGGGCAAGAAATCGTTCTGCCTTGGTCAGAGAATCATAGCCACTGAAACGAGCAAGATTGATGGCGATATTGCGGATAAT
>NZ_JBYCCV010000107.1:0-11931 GCF_057473825.1 Aliterella sp. E5.1 | reverse complement strand
ATTGGCGTTCCCAGAGGAGCTATCAAAGAGCGACTTGTCTTCATCCATCAAATCTTTGGAGTGGTTGCATAATTCAAACTCCTCCCACAGGGCTTTTCTATTCTCACCCAGTTTTTGCAACACAACCGCCAATCCCGTAGATATCTGTTGCTAACTGGTATGGGTTATTCGTGACAGTTACTATTGACTCGTCGCCATAGTGCTTGTAGATTTTTACTGCGTAAGTTGTGGAGACACCATGCCCTTGCAAGAAGACCATCACTTCTTTAATTGCCTTCTGCTTGTCCCAAGCAGTCTGGATCATCTTCACCCGTTTTTTGGCAATACCTGGAACTTCATTCAAGCGCTCAATTGAGTATTCAATAATATCTAGGGTATCCAGTCCAAAGTGAGCAACAATCCGTTTAGCTGTGACTGGTCCTACTCCTTTAATCAAGCCACTACCTAAATATTTTTCTATCCCTGTGATTGTGGCAGGCTTTGTTTCTTGATATTGCGTTACTTGAAACTGCTGCCCGAACTTAGGATGTTCTCGCCATATACCTGTTAACTTTAGTGTTTGCCCAGCTTGAATATTCGGGAAGCTGCCCACAATCGTTACTAAGTCCCTGTGACCTGGAGACTTGAACCGCGCTACACTATACCCTGACTCTGATGAATGATAAGTCAAGCGTTCGACTACTCCCACCAAAGACTCATATTCCGCAGACACGTATTTTCCCTTCAGCAAACGCAGTAAACAAAAGTACCTCAATCCCTAACTATAAAACTACAAGCCTCTTAAGGGATTTTAAACAAATTTCGTAGTACAGAAATACTATAATTTTAGAGTGAAATGCAAAGGAAAAACTACCTTGGCAACTAAGCTCCTGATTGTCGAAAGCCCCGGCAAAATTAAAAAACTCAGCCAAATCCTCGGCTCGGACTGGTTAGTGAAAGCAAGTATGGGTCATGTCCGAGAACTAGCATCGGATGGGCAAGATTCCCTAGGCTTTGACTTAACAGGCAACACCGTTACTTGCCGCTTTGTCCTGCGCCGAGAGCAGGGGCAGCAGACTATCAAACAACTTACTGCGGCAGTTCGGATGGTTCAGACCGTCGTTTTGGCAACTGACTCTGACCGGGAAGGGGAAACGATCGCTTGGCATTTGCAACAAGCCCTACATCTAAAAAACCCGCAGCGCGTCGTCTACACGGAAATTACCCCGGCAGCAGTCAGAAATGCGATCGCTCATCCCCGCCAACTTGACCAAAATATGGTCGATGCGGGACTATGCCGCAGCGTTCTGGACAAATTGGTGGGCTACAAAGGTTCTCCCTTGCTGTGGCAACTCCAAAATGGAGCGAAAAGCATGGGGCGGGTGCAAAGTGCTACGCTACACCTTCTTTGCACCAGAGAACAACAAATTCAAGCTTTTGTCCCCCAAGATTACTGGAGCGTGTATGTTGACTATACAGAAGGCTTCCGCGCTTATTACCAAGGAACAAGCCTCATAACCAACTCTGAGCCATCCCAAGCACCAATACTTGATGACACTAGCGATAATAAGGAAAAAGCCTTACTTGAATCAAGTCGAGTTTTAAGTGCAGCCCAAGCAGACAGCTTAGTCCAACAAGCGATAGCCAATCCACACCGTGTTGTCTCTGTTGACGGGAAAATTGTTACTCGCACTCCTCCCCCAGCTTTTATAACTTCTTCCCTGCAACAAGCGGCGGGAGCAAAGTTAAAGTTCAGCCCAGAAAAAACAATGCTTGTGGCGCAATCCCTGTACGAGGCTGGCTTAATCACCTATATGAGAACAGATAGTATTGCCCTAGCTCCAGACTTTTGCACTGAAGTCCAGCGCTGGCTACAGGCACACGACCCCGACAACGTTCCTAAGAAGTTAACCCAACATAAACAAATTAAAGGAGCGCAAGCAGCCCACGAAGCTATCCGCCCTACAGATATTTATAAGCCTTCCGCGCAATTGAAAGGTGAATTATCTGCTGATGCCTTTGCGCTCTACTTGATGATTTGGAAGCGTGCTGTTGCTTCTCAGTGTCAAAGCGCTAGATTACGCCAAACTCGCGTTGTTACTACTTCGGGCAATCTTTTCTGGCAAGCTAAAGGACAAGTAGTTGAGTTTCCTGGCTACACCAAATACTGGAACAACATTAGTGCCGATGCTCAACTGCCTCTACTACAACAAGGGCAAGCTTTAACCTTGCAACAGGCACTCCACGAACAGAAACAGACTCAACCGCCGCCGCGCTACAGCGAACCCAAATTAGTCCAGGTGATGGAGCGACTTGGTATTGGTCGCCCTAGCACCTATGCTGCAACGATTCAAACCCTTAAACAAAGGCAGTATGCAGAACTTGTTAAAAGTAACTTGCAACCGACAGGGTTAGGATTGGAGGTAGACAGCTTTTTAGCCGATGCTTTACCAGAACTACTTCAAAGCGATTTCACGGCCCAGATGGAAAATAAGTTGGATGCGATTTCTCAGGGGCAACAAGACTGGCAGCAGTATTTGACTAGCTGGAATCGCGATTACTTTACACCAGCTTTAGCTAAAGCCAAGCAAGTCATTCCTCGTTATCTCAGCAATCAACCTGCACTACAAAATACCCCCAACCAGTTGCCGCCACAGCAGCAAGCAGTGCAGCCAAACTATTCACGTCAGCGTTGCCCCCAGTGTCAAAATTATTTAGCAAAAATTCCCAGCCAAAAGTTGAAGAAAAAATATTTTCTTAAGTGTGTAACTGGCTGTATAGATGTGGTTATGTTTCATTCAGAGCGGGATAAAAAGTGGCAGTTACCCCAGAAGAAGCAAACTCCTAGCGAGTCAAGCCAGGTTAAGCCTACTCAGTTAACCCAGTATCCCTGCCCCATTTGTCGAAAACCTTTAGAGGAATACCGCTATCAAAAAGAGGGGCAAACGAAAAGTTTACTGCGCTGTTCTGACTCTTACGCTAGAAACAACGATCGACACAAGGAAGCAGTCTACTTCCATACGGCGAAAGGCTGGTGGAGTCCTAGTTTTGGAGAGTTGCCTTGAAACTTAAACTTTTTGCCTATTATTTTGCTGCCACAAGTCCTGTTTCCCGAATTGTAATATTCAGCCGCCCCTGCTTTATTGCCAAAGCTTGATGTGCTGTCCCAGGATAAATCTTTAATACTCCGTGATATGCCATGCGATCGCGATCGCCAAACACAAATAAATCGCCACTTCTTAACTCAATATCTTGATAAGGAGCGCCTTGGGTTTTGTTATTGCCGAAGCGAAATAAACAATTATCGCCAAGGCTAATCGAAATAATTGGGCTACCCGCATTACGGACTAACGCCCATTCGCTGCGGTCTTGGTGCATCCCAAGTTTTGCCTGCCGGACGTACCAATTTAAGATTACTACGTCCGGTTGAAACCGATCGTACTGCGGCAGTGTATCTCGCAAGGCTTGAACTGCTAAATCATGCAATTGTGGAGGAAAGATTTTGCAAGGTAAGCGATCACCATCCAGAGCGGGTTTTCGAGTATTGGTAGGGATACCAATGCCACCCCAGGCACAGTACGCGGACGCTCAGGGGTTTTCCGTCTGGCATTCTTGGCGTGTAAAGACCAGCAGGTGGTTTTGCCCATTTACGACATTGCTCCAGTAATTGCTGCTGCTCATCAATGCAAAGCCAGTCGGGAATATGACTAGCTCCAGGGGCAAGCTGTTGAATTGCTCTAGGAAATAATGATGTTTGGTGCATTTATCGCTCTTCAACCCCGTTATTTACTCATGAGAACGGATTGGTTATTTCCGTGGGTTACAGAGCCATCCGCACTGATCGCACTGGGCTGTCCCAACACAACCGCAATCTTACTCTGGGCAACGAGCTTGCCGTCAATACACAGCATTCTTTTACTTAGATTAACGCTATTGAATCCAATAAAGACTTGACCATTAACTTTCACAGTGAAGCGCGATTTTTGCTCAATTTGTGGAGTTATGAGATTCACAATAGGCAGTAGCGAGTTCTTTTGCTTTTGGTTTCGATTAACACCTTCTTTTTGTTGCGGCTTTTGCACCTTTTTATCTGTCAACAGGTCAGCACGAATCACCTTTGCTTCTGGAACTACTTTGTCTAATTCTGCAATAGGCACAGAGGATTCATTAGTATCAACGTTATTTCTCTGTGAAGTTAGCTGATTGAACAATGCTATTTCTTTAGGACTCGGCTCATATACTTTTGCTTTGCCGATCACGAGCTTTATGCCAACTCGTCGTACTTGTAACTCCCAGATTTGTCCTACCTCGGCTGCGGGTATAGTGCCAATTAAAGTTAAAAATATTGAGTTGCCACTACTTTTCCCACTTTGAGGTTGTTTTTGATTGCGCCGAACCCGCACAATTATCTTTTTCTCAATAATTGCTCTAATTTCTCCTACTACTTGAAACTTATCAAGGGTGGCTAGTTGACTCTGTTTATTTTTCCCCGCAGCTTCATCGTCCCGTGGTTTTACTTGCATTAAATCGAAGCGCAATGGCTCGGTGCGAGGATAGACTTTCCATCGATGAACCAACTGTAACCAATCGGCTGGTGTTGATTCGAGTTTTTGTAGCTTTTTGATTTGGTGATCTAAATACCAATGTAAATACGCTTCAATTTCACGACCATCTTCGGTCACAAACACTCCCTTGAACTTTTTTCCTTCCGGTCGAAAAGTCCCAGCTACCCAGCCCACAGCCGTATATATAATTGGGGGCTTAGGAGATTTTTCGCACTGCCCGTCAATATTTGTCTTCACTGATTCCATATCGATTTTCCATAAATGCTAACAAGTCGGCTTCAAAATCAGTTAAATATATGTGCCGCCCCAAGCCCTCAAGAGCGTGGTAAACACCTCGGTCGAGCATTTCCACATTATTCCTCAGTCGCTTTATCCGCTTGAGCGTTTGGGGCAATTGACGGCGAACATCGGGCAAATCAATAGAATTAAGGTTGTCTGGCTTCACAGCAAGCTCTCCGTCGTAAACATCAACTACTACTGTAAAGTCTCGTAGCTCTCGTGCGATCGCCCAGCAGCCGTTATATTTTCGTTCAGCACCTTCTAATCTAGTTAAGGTAAATACATCACCAACTTGGCAGAAGGCACTGGCTAAAGTTAGCGACTTGTTTTTAAGTTGTTCTATGATCCCCTTAACTATTTTGCCATTAGGAACCCTGCCGTCAGCTTTTTCCACTGCCTTTTGCCACGTTGAACATTGCTCAATTGGTTTTAATTTTGTCAGAAATCTAACTTGACGTTCGCTAGTTGGCAAGATTTGTGCGCCATTGGCGCACAAATTATCTACTACACCTGCGGCATCAATAAGTTGATAGCAATGGCGACGTTGAAATCTAAACCTATCCTGGCAGTATTCCTCAAAAGTTTTATGAGTAGAGCGATAAAACCGCCCATCCCTCAATTGGCGTAATGCTGACCCAGCTTCAACGAATGCTCGTTCTACCTTCAATTCCAACCGATGTCGCTCTTTTTCCTCATCTTCGGTTAATTCCTCGATTTGAGTGGCCGTCGTATTCACCGTGATTGTGGTTTCCGGCGTTTTACTACCTAATTCTTCTGTTGACTGAGTAACCATTTTGGTTTCCTGGCTAAAACTACCGCTATGTATTGAATACTCATCGCCCTCCCTCTCAGCCCTTACAAGTTTTTGAGCAGCTTTTTCAACCACCAGCCAATCCTCGCGCTCAAAAACACTCTCCTCGGTCGTCTCTACCGCACCACGCGCTAACAGCCGCTCTACAGTAAAGGTTTTGCCAGCTTCTTTGTGACCATTACGGACTTCTATGCGATCGCCCACAGCAATAATTTTCGCCAGTGTCGCACCATCAATCTGTAACAAATTCGGTTGTTCAGGAATTTGCAACAAGCCATCCCAACTGACCCAAACTTCTCCCATACCTCCAGGCGTGATTTTCAATTCCTTAACAATTCCAAGTCTGCTCGAATTGAGACGATGTACGGGCATTCCCAGTTCAAAAGCATCATAAGCCTGTAAGTTCTGGCGCTTACGCAAAACTGCTGCTAAATCTTTCTCAAGTTGTCTATGTTCCTTAACCTTGCTTATTTGTCCGCGCAAGTTATCTAGGCTCGTATGCAGTCGGTTTTCTTGCTTAGTCAGTAAGGATATTTCATCGGCAACGCAAATCATAATTTTGCTCCAATGTTTAGGTTAATTTTTCAACGAAATACCACAAATAGAGCTTGAACCATAAACGGGGATATTCCTGCCACTAGAGGCTTCCGAGAAAATCCAAAGCTCTTTTTGACTGCCCAAGCCCTCCACAGACACAAAAGACAAATTTTCAAGTTGCTCAAGACGCGCGTCATCAATAAAATCCCCACCAATCCGGGAAATAGTAAATGTTAAGCGCTTAAGTATCCAGCCCAGCATTTTGATTGGTATCCAGGTAAGTTCCTTGATATTTTTTGGTTCAAAGCAGAGAAATTCAATTAATACTGAAGCAATTTTTTTCCTTTGAGCTTTATCAAATTGATTCATTACGTCAATCAGTTTTTGGCTGTCTTTTTGTAATGATTCGCTGATCTCTATCCAAGTTGTGGATTGCAGTATTAGTAGCGCTAAGTTAGGAGTTGGTGGGATTGGTGGACTATTGGTGGTATCACCAACTACCTCTATTCCAGTTAGGAAGGTAGTTTCAGCGTTATTGTTGGTGAATTGGTGAATTGGTTGCTCCGGTAAAAGTTGGTATGGCGGTGGAGCTTCATGGCTGTGGTTTTCTGGGCTTGTAACTAGAGAAAAACAAACAGGTGTTGCTAAATCACCAGCTTCACCAATAGCTGTCTGTACTTCATCAGTAGTATAGCTTTGAGCTATTGGTGGCTCCACCAATTTTGCACCAACATCCACCAACTTTTGACTGATGGGAATATATTTCATCTCACTACCCTCCCCCTCAATTCGCCCATGCCCTGCTGCCGCCAACGCTTTAAATACCACCGTGCGGATTTTCTCAGTTGCCCAACTTTTGAGCGCGTTAATCCGCGTTTTGAGAAACGAAGCATTTAGTCCCTGGTTTGATTTGGCAAAGTATTTCTCTGCCTGGGTTTGGACTTTAAAAAATATGCCTTCAAGTTTTCGCGTCGGCGCGTTGTTGCCGTGAATTAGTTTTTGCTGCCACAGGTAGAAAGAGGAGATTTCTATGGCGCAACGCATTGTCTCGCCGTCAATCGTTGGTTCGGGTAATTTACCAGCACAGATGGAGTTAACTATGTGCAGCCACAGGGCAATTCTTGCCGCGTAAGCTTCGATTTTTGCGTAGACAATCGAGAAGCCAAAGTAGTTTTCTTCTCTTTCGTCGTCGGCTAAAGAGTGGTTCCAGGCTTGGAACAGCACTTTAGCTTCTCGCGTTAATAAATAGTCTTGCTGTGGTAATTCCTCTAATTGCTCGTACAGCCACTCTAGAGTCTCGGTGAAATTGCTATTTGCTTTTGGAGTAAGTAAATCAAGATACCGGGGTGGCGCATCGAGAATTGAGCAATACAAAAATCTGGCGCTGTAGCCGCTAGAAATAAAATTTACGTCATCGTTCATTAATCGCGCTAAGGTATCCCACTGGTAAGTACCTGTTTTGCTAAAAGCAGTGCGATTTAAAAATAATCTCGCATCGTGGCGGTCGTAGTTGCAGGCAGCACCATTGAAAAAACTTAGCTCTAGTTGCAAGTCATCTCCTTTTCCGCCTCCTTTGTATTGGTTAAGGCGTTGGTAATCGGCAACAAGTTCATCTATGTATTCAAGCAGACCGCGCGGATTTTCTTGGTGGATGCGGATTTTTGTTGAAGTCGTAACGTTGGATAATAGCCGCCGCATTCTTATCGGTGGTTTCTCCTCAGATTTTTTATCTTGTTCGTAATCCGCAAGATTTGTGTCGTAAATCTCCTTGCTTTCCCCTTCCATTTTTTCCAGAGGGTAAATTACTTCTTTTTGCGGTGGTGTTTTGGCTTGCCCAGAATGGGCGACGTTAGCTGTCCAAAATATGCAGTCTTGGGTATAGCCGGATACTGGGTCGATAACGATCCTGGCGCTTGTACCAATTATTGAGGCGCAAGCAGGCAAGAGAGTATTAAACAGGTACTCTGGCGCTGTAGGCATGGCGGCTGCTTTTGCTATCAGTGGTTCGGCAAGGATAGGATTGAGGTATCGCCCGATATCTAAGCGCTTGCGGCAGTTTTTGATTATCGGCGAGAATGATTCAATGGCGGCAACTACTTCGGTTGCTTGCTCTCCCTCACTATGAATGATTCGGGCGAGGTTTTTAATTTCATTGAACGATTTTTTAACGTCGGCAGCTAAGTCCATTAATGCCGCCGTTTTCGCGGATTCAGTTTCGTAGCTTGTAAGAATATGTTTTATGCGATCGCACAAGTTGATCCTAGAGCTTGTGCTTGGCTGATTACTGCTAGGGCTAAAACCTTTGTGGGGCTTATTATTGTAAGCCCTATTGTTCTTGACGTAGTTCTTCCAGTACCAAGAGCGGAGGCAGTTTTCTACACCATCGGCAGTACAGCTAGGAGCGGGATTGCTTTTAGCCGCCGATGCCCAAATTGATTCAATTTCTTTTGTGGGCAAGGGGGGAGAGCAACGAGTGCCGTAATTTTCTAGCAGCAATTGAGGGTTGCCATCAAAACTTTGTCCGATGGTCTGTAAATACGTTGCTGTACCGATAAGGTCGCGCGCTAGTTTTGCGCCGCCAAGATTACGCCCACCTTGGGCGTAGCCTGATTCCAGCAAGATACGGGATTCTTTAGCTAAACAAACTTCAATTGGTACAGCTTGGGGTACGGGCAACGAAATATCTTCGTAACGCTGGTAATTGGGGACGGGGAGTTCTGGGCATATTGTGCTGAGGGTAGCGGGTTTTACTAAAGCTTGGAGGCGTTCTCTCAATTGCTCGTAAGAATATTTCTGCCCTGATTCCTGGACTATTTCTGTTCGTCTCGGCTCTCGTCCGGGTTTGACGTGCCAGCCTCCAGCAAGGCGAAATACTCTTGAGGAGTTTTTGTTGGCTGGGTCGGCTTCCATTACCTCGATTAAAAGGCGTTGCAATTCCCGCCAAGCGTCTACAGTTATTGGGGTATCAAATACCCAGTAAGGTTGAGCAGATTTATCGCCACTGTAGATAGTAAAAGTCGGCTCGAAAAAACCTAGGGTTTCCCAGTGCAATAATTGGTCTTCAATAGGTCTATCGTCCCATTCGCAAAAAATAGCCGCGCATTGCTTAATATCTTTGTCTTCGTGTCCGCCGCCTGCGCCGTTAACTACTACATACGTGCCGCGTTCGTCTTGCTGATAAGATGCGATCGCTCTCCAGTCCAAGGCGTTTAATTTTCGTCCCTTGTCATCGCCTTTTTTGGGGTTGTCGGAGTGGTAGAAAAAGCGCAAAAATACTTGGTTTGAGGTGTAACCGAGGTAGGTTAGTTGTTTTTGGGCGCTGGTGCAATCTGTTTGAGGAAATGGGTAGTTCATTTTGGTTCTCGTTATTTATGTTGAACCAAGACAGCCCCTAAAAATAAATTATGCTTATTTGGCTAGATTTTGTTAGACTTACGATGGTTATTGGGTCGTGGCAGTCTAGTCTAGGTTTATTTCTAGATTGGGGTTGTCCCGGCTTTTTTATTGGGTAATTTCAGCCAAGTTCAGAATTTGTAATGCTAGGCGCGCTCGACTTAAGCTCATGCGACAAGCACAAGCCCGATTAGTAATACTTTCCCAAGCTTCGTTATTACCAGGACGGCGAGTTATCTGGGCGTAGATCCGAAATTTGTAAGTGTCTTGCCCGTAGTCGTCTATTTCACGCTTGACAAACAGGCTTGACTCACTTTTCTCCTTGACGGCAGAGGTCACTGAGCTTTGTCGAAGTACAGTCATAGCGCCACCTTCACGATTTTAGAGGTGGCTGTAATTTCTATGCTGTCGTTATCTAATGTCTTTGAACCAAAAGAATTTGAAATTATTTTAGAAAATAACTTGCCAAAAGGCACACTAAAGTTGCACAATACTATTAATAGCATTGACGTTTCGACCTCCATGTAAAGGGTATTTGGTCGGAGCCTTCGGTGGCGGAAGATAATAGTCTGTTTGCACCAGACTTTCCCTACCAACGAAGCTTATTCAATTGTGAATATTATACGGGATTTAGCAGCCAAAGCTGAACCCAGTGAAAGAACTTTATATATTTGCATAAGTATAGGCAATTTTTCAGTTGTCAACTCCTAAAGGTTTGGTTTTTAAGAAACTAAACGCTCTGCTTTTAATCCTGCCAGTTTCCAGTCAGAAATAATAGTATTAACTCGTTCTGAATCGGATTCAGCTATCAAAGCACGGCGGTCTTGGCGATTAATAATTGAAAGAATTTCAATCGAAGGCATGAAGCAGCTAACTACTATATCCCTAACATTAGAGTACAATATAATGCTCGTCTCTACCATATCTTCAAATAATCTCACATCTTTACCTTGAGGTAAATACTCATTAGTAATAATGCGAGTTTTAGCTTCTATTAGCGGCTGCCAGTTAGCGGCTGATGGAAAAGCCAATAATAGACTAAGATGCTCCGGGACGTGCGCTAAAAACTTAAGAGAGCTAGGATCGCCAGCGTACAACAGATGTTTTTTTCCTAGCTGCCACCAAACACCACGCTCATTCTCTACGGGTGCTGAAGCGGAAGATTGTGGCAATAACAGAGCCTTGTCCGTTGCTGGAGTCAGACCTTGACTTGGCACAGATGGCACTTCGACTGGAGTAGAATTACGAATGGTAACAATTTCTTGCTTAATGCGCGGCGTTGGTGTATTGACCAGTGCTGTAGATGGAAACTGCGAAGCTGGGTGTACTTCTTGTTTTAGTGCTGACTCTAACTTGGCAACAGGAGAAGTATATTTTTGTTTAATGCTTTTGGCAGCTTTATAAGTAATAGATTCACCTGCTTTAGCACGGGCAAGGGCTTCATTACGTGCAGCGTCAGGAGTTGAAGGCGCAGCCAGCATATAAAGAGCGGAGGCTGCCATGTCAAATTCCGAAAAATTCGGAAATTTGCCGAACTTCTTAGCGACATTAATAAAGTTACTAGCTGTATCTTGACTCCACTCAAACTCAGTTTCCAGCCAAGAGCCAAAGCGCCCATGCCCTAAGTGTTCTTTTACAACAATTAAACGCTGTCCAATCTCAAAAATGCTTTCGACAGTCCGCTTCATCAGTCCCCTGATTTCACCAGTCTGCTGCTGTACAAACTGAGAGGTTGAGGCATCAAGAGCAGCGTAGTCAAACTTTTTCCAAGCTTTGGGATTAGCGGAAGTTGGCATAGACATTACACAGGTAGACGTAACAGTAGCATTTTCAATTTTAATGATATTGCCGTCGCTCTGGTTGAAAAAACTGCTTGATTTATCTCTTTGCCAAATCGCTAAAGTTGAGACATTTATCTTGCGGTCTTGCTGACCCAAATTGCCAAAGCTGAGACATTTGATTTTCTATCCTCTCTGCCAAATGTCCAAAATTGAGACATTTACCTTGGGAAGTGATAGCCAAATGTCCAAAATTGAGACATTTGATTTATGTTTTATTAACCAAATGTCCAAAATTGAGATATTTGATTTTGGGAAGTGATGACCAAAGTGCCAAAGTTGAGACATTTGATTTTATATTTTATTGACCAAAGTGCCAAAATTGAGACATTTGCCTAATTTATCTCTCGGAAATCTTTTGTTGAACCTGGGTAACTAAGCGCTCTAACACGATCGGGTCTATACCATTTTCTTTTTAAGCTGCCGCAGATAAACTGGTATTTGAAGTGTTCAAAATAGAGGTATGGCTGGGGTATTCAAGCTCAAGATTACTGAGACAAAGTCCGAACTAAAAACCCTGCTGGGTCAG
>NZ_JBYCCV010000106.1:0-12027 GCF_057473825.1 Aliterella sp. E5.1 | reverse complement strand
TCCCACAACTACAGCAGAAGTTAACTGATGCACTCCTTGCCATCACTCCTGAGACGATTGCTTCTCTCACTTCTTACAATTTCATCCTTGAAGCTTTATTTAGCGCAGCTTCATAAAGAATTGGTATTAGAGAGGAACTCTTCACACTGTTTAAATTACAGTTAATTAATTATTAAAAAAATAATAAAATATTGTAATTTTTATACAAAAAGCGATCGCATTATTTATGCGATCGCTTTTTATTAGAGTTTTATTTATTAACCTACCTTGGTGTTAAATGCCGTCTAGGTGATACACCTGGATTAATTACTGATGCCATTTCTTCATGAGACAATTTAGCAATCTCTGTATCTAACTCCGCAAGCGTGAAGTGATAACCACGCTCGTTAGCAATCTGCAAAAATGTTTCTGGGTCGTCAGTGGCTTTTAGTTTTGCCTTTAATCCTTGGTCTTGTTGTACAGACTTAAAAAATCGAGCAGCGTTTTCTTGTGTCATTGCAGTACAACTCCTAATTTATTTGCAGTCATTGATTCACTAGCTTTAAGCACATAGTCAATTGACGTAGAAGAAATCTCACACTTTAAATATCAAGTCCGCTAAAGAGCCAGCTACTTTTGAGCATAACGTTTTCGGCTCTTAACTTCATCAAATCTTGACACAAATTAACCTATTTGTAAGCTAGTCAACTTGCAAATAATTAATTATGTGCTATGTAGCAGCGCTAATCTGCCTGGATCGCGATCTAAACAGTCCGAAGAATTTTATAGTAGTAGTTGCTGCTTGCGGGAAATATTTGTGAAAGCGATTACTCTATTAGGTTCTACTGGCTCTATCGGTACCCAAACATTAGATATTGTGGCTCAAAACCCCAATTTATTCGAGATTGAGGGCTTAGCTGCGGGGCGAAATGTAGAAATGCTGGCGGCGCAAATTCGCCAATTTCGCCCAAAAATAGTTGCGATTTGCGATGAGACAAAGTTACCAGAATTAAAAGATGCGATCGCATCTCTCGATTACAAACCTATACTACTAGCCGGAGAAGCGGGAGTGGTTGAAGTTGCCCGTTATGGCGAAGCTCAAACCGTGGTTACAGGTATAGTCGGCTGTGCGGGTTTATTACCAACTATTGCAGCAATTGAAGCAGGAAAAGATATTGCTTTAGCCAATAAAGAAACATTAATTGCTGGTGCGCCCGTAGTTTTACCTTTAGTAAAAAAACACAACGTCAAACTATTACCCGCCGATTCCGAGCATTCAGCCATATTTCAATGCCTCCAAGCCGTCCCCGAAGGTGGATTGCGGCGAATTATCCTGACGGCATCCGGGGGCGCTTTTCGAGATTTGCCTGTAGAGAAATTGGCTACTGTTAAAGTTGCTGATGCCTTAAAACATCCCAACTGGTCAATGGGACGAAAAATTACGATTGATTCGGCTACTTTGATGAATAAAGGGCTAGAAGTAATTGAAGCTCATTTTCTTTTTGGTTTAGATTACGATCGCATTGAAATTGTTATTCATCCCCAAAGTATTATTCACTCGCTCATTGAGGTGCAAGATACATCGGTTTTGGCACAACTTGGCTGGGCAGATATGCGTTTACCATTGCTTTACGCTTTATCCTACCCCGCTCGCATTTACACCGACTGGGAGCAGCTAGATTTAGTCAAAGCTGGTAATTTGACCTTCAAAGCGCCCGATCATGACAAATACCCATGTATGCAACTAGCTTATGCCGCCGGGAGAGCGGGGGGTTCTATGCCTGCGGTATTAAATGCCGCTAACGAGCAAGCTGTAGCCTTATTTTTAGAAGAACAGATAGAATTTTTAGATATTCCACGCTGTATAGAATGGGTATGCGATCGCTTTTCTGTTGATAATCGCCCAAATCCTTCACTAGATTACATTATCGCCGCCGACAACTGGGCAAGACAAGAAGTATTAGCAGCAAGCCAAGAACTTACAAAAGTCTTTATATAGTTTTTGACAACACTTTTCAATTAATATCACAGTCGGCTGAAGCTGACTTCGGGCATTAACCTGGGGTTTTAACCCTAGGCGGGAGTTAGCCGGGATACAGGAAACTAAACAAATCTGCTACCGACAATTGCCAGTCTTTAAGCGCATCTAACACAGGTAAAATATCTTGTCCTTCCTGCACTTCTGGTAGCTGGTTTGGTTGAAACACTGTCACCGCCTCACCATCAGGATCGATAAACCAACCTAGTTTTGTGCCGTGATTGAGACAAAAGGTAATTTTTCTAATAATACTGCTGGGCGATTGGTCTGGGGAAAGAATTTCAATTATCCAATCTGGAGGAATTTCAAACTTATTGGCAATACTTCCATTAGGTAGTAGGGGAATACGCGACCATTCAAAAACCGTAACGTCTGGAACTATTGCACTACCGCCAAACGTGCAACGTAATTCAGGAAATGCGTATCCTATTTTCGATGGTTTGGCAATCTGATTGATGGCAGTAATCAAACTGCCTTGTAAAATGCTATGTTTTCCTTGAGGCATGGGTTTTTGGTAAACTTGACCGTTGATATATTCACTAGCTGGCTTTGTTTCCGGCAGTTGTAAAAATTCAGCTAGAGAAATTTTTGCAGTGGAATCAGTTAATACCATTTAAGGCTCCTAAAGGGATATAAGACTCTCATTTTAACGAAGCTGCGCGATCGCGATATTATTCCTAACTTTGCTTTAAAAGTCTGAAAAGCAAAAATCCCAAGTCTACGAAGATGCTTTAGATCAAATTCAAGAACTTCAGCAGGAATTACGGGAAATTTTTTAAATCTAGTTAAAAAGTTTATATAAAGCTCTACCTCCCGCCGCGAGGTAAAGAAATTCCTTTAATTTTCTTAAATAATGACACGGCAAAAGAATCAGTCATTCCTGCAATATAATCAGTAACTTGTAATATTCTCGTGTAAATATCTTCTTGCTCTTTAAAGTTTGGAATTAGTTTTTTGATTAGGTAGCTTTTTGATAAATTTTCATCGCTAATCGCCGTAATAAATTCTTCTAGCAAACCGCCAATTACTTCGTATCCTGCTACTTTTACCTCTACAACTTCGCAAGACTCATAAACATTTTTGCGGGTAATATCAATTATTTCCTTTAGTTTCTCCCCTGATGCTATTTCTGTAGTTAAGGGAGTATCAAAAGTTCCATTTAAAAGCTTATTTTCGCAATCTAAAAATACTTGTTTAACTTCGGTAATTAATTTGTGAATTGCTTTAGCACGCAAGTATTTGATGTTTTCTTTCTCATCATTTACTATATCTAGCTTTTCATCCATCAAAATGTCATGTAGCAATGTAATTGCATCTTGATAAGTGATATAACCCATTTGAAAACCATCTTCCAAATCGACAATATGGTAACAGATATCGTCTGCCGCTTCAACCAAAAAAGCTAGAGGATGTCTGCACCACCAAGCTATTTTTTGATTGCGGGGTATCAATTCTACTTCTTCAGCTACTTGGGCAAATAAGGTTTTTTCAGACTGAAAAAAGCCATGCTTTTTAGTGCTTTTGTTATTATCAATAGCATTGTATTGTTTAAACAAACTATTATTAATTCCCGCTTCTCTAGGATACTTTGTAAATGTTGCCAGCATCGCACAAGTAAATTGTACGCCTTTTAGCGATGGTCTGTTTTCTAATTTTGCTAAAGTTCTAAAGCCTTGGGCGTTACCTTCAAATTTTTTAAAATCTTCTGTTTGATTAGTTGATAGTAAAGATAAAACTTTTTTAGCTTTTGCGCCTTTAAACCATTCTTGAATAGCATCTTCCCCTGCATGACCAAAAGGCGGATTACCAATATCATGAGCTAGACAAGCCGCCGCCACAATATCGCCAAAATCTCTTGCTTGAAAATCTTTTAATTCTGCATAGTGCCTTTTAATAACTTCGCTACCAACTAGCGTACCTAAAGTACGTCCTACACAAGAAGCTTCAAGGCTATGACTCAATCTGCTACGAATATAGTCATTTTCAACTAAAGAAAATACTTGAGTTTTATCTTTAAGTCTTCTAAAAGAGGAGGAAAAGATAATTTTATCAAAATCTTTTTCAAAAACCGTCCGTCCAGCATCAGGAATATTTGGTACAGCTTCTACCAAGCGACTACTAGATAAAAGTTTGTGCCATTGCATTGTTGAATCCATAATTTATACTCAACAGCCAGGACGAAGTTTTATCTTTAATAGTTTTATCTTTAATAGTAGAAGACTTTTGCGTTGAGAGAATACTAATGCCCCTTGAACTGATAATTTTAATCGCTGCTTTGGTCGTATCTTGGCTAGTATTTACGGCGTTAATCAAGATTGTAAAGACAACTGCTACTACAGCGATCGCGATCGCCGGAATCATTCTAGGATTACAGTTAGTATTTGGCATCGGTTATCAAGACTTGTGGCAACAAATATCTCAGCTACCACAATTGTTGTGGAATCTAGTTACTGGCGGCTAATTCCAGTCTTCGGCGGCTTTCATTTCTGTCTGTACTAAGTTATTTTTTAGTCCAACCCAGTCAAATTGTGGAGTATTGGGCAAGTCTTGAATTAATTGCCCATGTTCCAAGTACAAAACACGCTGACAAAACGTTTGGGCTAGTTCTAATTGGTGATTTACCATCACAATTGTAGTTTCACCCGCCGCCAAATTGGTCAATACTTGCAATAGTTGCGAAGCCCTACCCGCATCTAAAGCCGAAGTAGGTTCATCTAATAGCAAAATTTTGGGCTGTGTTACCAAAGCACGAGCGATCGCAACGGTCTGTCTTTGTCCTACCGAAAGTTGCACCTCAGTTCGCTCTAGCCACTCGTTGGGGATGTGCAATTGGTCGCTCCAGTACAATATTCTTTGTTGAATCTGCGCTGTCTCCAATCCCCGTAAACTGAGCGGATATGCCAAGGCTTGTTTTACCGTCATCCCTAGCAACTTAGACTCTTGTTGGACTAAAACAATTTGCTGGCGCAATTGAATAACCGGAATACTGCGATAATCTTGAGCTTCTAAGTAAATTGTCCCCGCACTCGGTTCGCTGAGACGATTTAACAGCCGCAGCAAAGAAGTCTTACCCGCACCCGAAGCACCAAGTAGACAAATGCGATCGCCTTTACTGACTTCAAAGGAAATATCTTTGAGTAAGTATTGAGAACCCACTGATGCAGATAGGCTGACTTTATCTAAGCGTAGTTGTGCTGTTTGCACGGATTACTCGCAAATATTTAGGTTAATTTTCCCAGAGCGATCGCATTGGTAATTGTCCAACCATCTACTAACAATAGCAGCAGCGTAAACCCTAATAAAATTAGATACATCCAAGGCTGCGCTAAAGGTCGAACATCAGTAGTATCAATGCCTGTTTTTGCCTGTACTTCGTTTACCAGTCGAGTAAAACCAGCAACGCGCATTGGTAACAAATAACCTTTACCGTCATTACTGAGAAAATAGTAAACCAAGCCACCTTGTCCAGTAGTACGCGGCTTTAATTCCTTAATATCCGACCAATCCAAAGACCAGCCTTTGCGGAAAAAACGCGGAACCCAACTAGGGTAAGTTACGGCAATAGTAAGGTCATCTAAAACTACTCTTTCGCTGAGGGCAGCATACAATGCGATTGCCCCCAAGCCAATCCCCACCCACAATAATGCAGGTGGGACAGGCGAACTTGTAACTTGCGACAAGAAAGGTAAAGGCAAAGTTAAAGCCGTATACAGACTTAAAAGCGTAATCCTAATTAAAGGAGACAGACGGAAAGTAACTGAATTCACAAAGGCGAGCGCAAAATAGTTATTTTAACGCCAACCATAAGAAATTAGTCTATATAGTCAGTGATGATTTGTTGTTCTGGTGGTCTATTGGTAGTGATTGGACGACTGCCATCTACTTCTAGAGTGTCATGGATTTCAAAGTCACTTTTACCAATTGGGCGATCGCCATCTTCGTTATAGGTAGAAGCTACTTCAAGGGTACTAGAATCAATAGGGCGATCACCGTCTTCGTTATAAGTATGGTCATACTCAAGATTACTAGCGCCAATCGGACGTTGACCATCTTCGTAAAAAGACGTTTGCGCCTGTACCTCGCCCGCAGCGATCGGACGCTGACCATCTACATCAAGTATGCCTACAACCTCAAGGTTATTGGGGTCTATAGGGCGAACACCAGCTAGATCAAAGGTTTTAGGAGTTTCATCGGTGTTTTCAGCTTTGCTTTTGCTATCTTTGTTTTCAGCTTTGCTTTTATTATCTTTGCTCATTTTTTTAGAAAAAATACTTTTGAAAAGTATCTTAGCTAGGAATGTATGCCTACACATCCCACAAAAAGAGGAGATTGCAAAGTTTTCATCCAGACAACCTTTACCCCAACGTCTAAAATAAGCTTGCGTTAATTTCGCAACCAAGCAAATAAGCTGTCTACAGTTAGCTTCAATTTACTGGCAAAAGACGGTACAGGTAGCCCATCTTCTGGATTTTCAAATACTTCTAATTGCTGGTTAGGCGCGTATACAAACACAGATTGCTCATCAGGATCGATTAGCCAACCTATTTTAGTTTCGTATTTGAGGCAGTGCAAAATATTTTTAGTAACTTTTGTTTGGCTTTGGTCTGGGGAGAGAATTTCAATCATCCAATCCGGCGCTAGTTGAAAAACGTTAGCAACTTCGCCACTTTCGTCGCGTGGTATCCTATCCCAAACAAATACTGACATATCGGGAACTATTGACCTTCCCCCAAATGTACACCTTAATTCTAGAAATGCTCTGGCGATATGTTGAGATTTGACAGTTTGATTAATAGCAGATCCTAATTCGCCTCTAATTGCGCTATGTTTCCCCTGAGGCATTGGTTTTTGGATAATTTGACCATCTATATACTCGCTGGCTGGCTTTGTTTCCGGTAACTGCAAAAAGTCATCTAATGTCAGCGATTTACTGGGAACTTGTACCATTTGAATTCGCCTCAAAGAGTTTCAATAAAATGGGCTTTATTCTTGATTATAAATTTTTGTCAGTTTAGCAAATTACCTTACGCAAATAGGTATGTAATATAGGGCTAAATTACAATTTTTGAACTTGACTTGAGCATCACAGGCTTTGTTCTGGCAATCTTGGCAAACTGCAAGAGAGTATCCTGGAGAATGAGAAACTGGTGTCGAGCAGATTGGGTAGGGAGGAGGAGATGATATTTTACTCATAATTTTATACTTCCTAGCCAATCTGCGATCGCATTACTTTGATGATTAACTCAATGCTGCAATAAGAGCAGGCTTATTCATCTTACTAGCGCCAGTAATACCTTTTTCCTTTGCTATTTTTTTAAGGTCGGTGACTGTCATTGTTTTAAAACTGCCTCTATCGCTGGTTTTTTCTGGAGTTATTTTAGCAACATCTGCCTTTGTCTCTTTTTCTAGTATTGGTTGAGGAGTTAGATAAAATACTTGGTTTAGAGCCTCAAGTTTTGCACCTTTAGTAATACCGCATTTTAGATCGATAATTTGATCTAACTTCTGCCAATACTGACGGGGAGCTTCATCAATTCTATTAGCTGCAACAGCTAGTTTAACGCTTTTGAGGGCGCTTCCAGGTTGCTCGATCGCATATTGCAATGCCGCAACTATTTCATCTCTGGATGCGGTAGAAAGATTAATTTTTGGTGTCTTTTCCTTGGCAAGAACTTGAGTAACTTCAGCCGTATCATCACTTTCATCAGCAATGATGCACCAAACTCTATCTAAGCCAGCTTCTTTGGCAACTGCATAAATAAAAGAGTTGGCAATTACTTCGTATTTATCTTTGCCTGTTTCTTTTACAAGCAAGGGAATCCAATTGCGATCGCCTTTTTCTTTAAGTAAACAAGCAGAAGCTTTAATCAAAAATTCAGGCGTATCAGTTCCTTCCCTAGGACTAATATCATCTAAATATATGTGCATTAGATTCCCAATATCGCTGAGGTTACTCATTGTAAAAAATACTCCTTAGCTAAATTTTTGTAATACTCATGAGCAAACTTATCTCTATACACCGCAGGAACACGAGCGAAAGCTGAACTTGCTATATTGGCATAACTCGGTACTTGATGAATATGCAAATCTTTCCTCGCATCTGTATATTTAGGATAGAAGTAAGGTGTCAAGTTAAACTTCTCTTTTTTAGCAGTTTTGATAATGTTAATAAGTTCCTGTTGAGCAACTGCTAACTGAGGGGGCGTAATCTTTTCACCATTGAAAAAGATTGGTAGGGCGATAGGGCTACCATCAAGCTTTGCAGCTTGTACTTCAGGGATAAATTTTTTGATTGCTGTAGCTGCATTCTCTAAAGAGAAAAGATTGTTATGCTTTGTAGGAATGAGAATAGCATCAGCCGCATATAAAGCTAACTGGCTAAATACTCGCCAGTTTGGAGGCGAATCTATCAAAATATAATCATACTCTTGTCTTAAAGATTCTAACTTGCGATAAAGAGTATTTAGCTTCAAATGATTGCGTAACTTATCTTCAGTTTCTTCAGCTAACCTTTTATCTGCTGGAATTACATCAAACCTAAGCTTAAAATTTCCTCTTTTAAAAATATACGGATGTATAATATCTCGAAGTTCTATGTCCCTTTCAACAAGAGCTTTATAAAAATTGTCAGGACTCAAGGGCAGACCAAGAGAATTTGTTAAATCTTGCTGATTTGGGTCAAAATCAACAGTTAACACTTTCTTTCCTAAAAAAGCTAAGATTCCAGCTAAATTAACTGTTGTAGTTGTCTTTCCTACCCCTCCTTTGTTGTTGTAAACCGCTATTGTTAAAGCCTTAGCTGGTTTCTCAATCTTTTGGCGAATTGCGGTAATAACTTCATCAATATTTTCTTCGCTAAGTTCAATACATTTAGTTGCTGGAAAAATTACCTTTCCATGCTTACGAAATAGTTGGATATGACATGAGTTGGTAATAATACCCCACTGTACTGTCTGACAATTAGGTGCAAGTAGGTATTGTTTTAATTGCTCAACTGTGTGGTGATATCTTACACCGTCATCAGATAAATTGATGTCTCTACCTTTTAACTCTATAAGCAAGTGTGGATCAGATTTGGTATGGATGAAAATATCATCTCCAATAGTTTTTCTAGCAGCTTTATCAACGGCTTTTGTTCCATTGCCAGTTTTGTATTCTGAAAGAATTTCATCCTGTTGAAATCCTAGCTCTTTCAGCAAGGTAGGCACAAAAAGGTCATTAACAGTGGGTTCTTGGGCTTGGTCGGGCAGACTTCGCCAGGCAGATCGAAGACTGGTAGTTGTCGTAGTCATTATGTACAGTGGCTTCCAACAAGGTTCAACTTTAGTATTCCCAATTTGCAAATAACTATTTACTATATTCGTAATTATTTCTTTGTTCCTTGTAGTTGCGTGATCGCCCCTTTTCTACCAGCTAAACTAAAAGTGAATTAATTTAGTGCGGATTGGAGCAAAATAATGCGATCGCCGCTTTTAAACCTCGATTTCTCTCAAGAAGAAGTCCTTACTCAAGTTTTCCCTCAATTTCCTCTGCTAACAAGCAAAAATGCCGGATGGAATGGCATTTATCTCGCCTACGACTATCAGCTTCCTGGCGAAACCCCTGAAGTTTCCGGCTTGCAACATGGAATAGGGATTTTCACAGAAGTACCAACACCGATTAAAGTAGAAAGAAAAATAGGCGATGTCTTTCGCTACGAACAAGTTTTGCAAGGAGATATTGTTGTTGTCCCCGCAGGTATTACTAATCGAACCTAGTGGTACGATTCCGGTGGGGTAATTATGTTGGGTTTTGAGCCAGGGATTTTTAATTACGCTATTTATGAGCTAGTTGAACCAGAAAAAGTAGAACTTGCTCCCCACTTTGCCACCCCCGATCCGTTAATATGTCAGCTAGGATTGACGCTGAAGGCAGAACTAGAATCAGATGGATTGGGTAGCAAGCTTTATGCTGAAACCATTGCCAGTCTTCTCGCCGTGCATCTGTTACAGCATTATTCTATTCAAAAACCAGTAAGTGAAGCACTCCAACCTGCTTCGCTGAGGTTGGAGCTTCCAACTTTGGCTAACAGAGACGGTTTTATTCGTCCTCGGAGCTTCCCACTTCATCAGCCGATGCCTCTACCATCTAGTGACGATTTTGGACTTACTCAGCCTCCATAGGCAGCCGCCCTCCTTCCGAAGGCAGAAATATTTGTTTTTTCTTGATTTAGAACTCTTGTATGAAAAGTTACGTTATTCGCCTTTCAAGTTCAGTGCAGTCTCTAGCCTTTTTGTCTGCTCTGTAAGCGGTTCGCCGACTGCGGCTACGTCCTCTCTCCCAACTAGAGCTTTGGGTATATGTATAATATCGTACCTAAAAATGAAAGTCAATATAGATTGGTAACTCCTTGTAAGTCGTTACCCACTATCCATCTCCTCCCTGCTTACGCTGAGGGAGGAGAATTCCGCGAAAGCCAGTTAAAAACTATAGAGGTGGCTTGCCTAAATACAAGTTGCAGCAAGTTATAGACTACATTGATGCTTATTTGGAGCAGCCTTTGGGATTAGAAGAACTAGCTCAATTAGTGCAGATGAGTCCGGCTTACTTTTCGCGGTTGTTCAAGCAATCTACAGGGCTTGCACCGCATCAGTATTTGATTCAATGTCGTGTCCATCGTGCTAAACAGTTACTTATTAAAGGTAATGCGATCGCAGATGTTGCTTATAAAGTCGGTTTTGCTAATCAAGCCCATCTCAATTATCACTTTAAGCGCTTGCTCGGAGTTACGCCAAAAAAGGTGCTGAAAAAATAGTCAAAAACTTGTAAAAAAAGAAAGAATCTGAAAGACAGCCAAATATTCACCGCCGATACTAAAGGCAAATATTGAGGTTATGTTATGTCTAACACAGATACACCGCAAATTATCAATCAGTGCGATCGCCCGCAAGTGACGCAACAGTTATCCGAGAACGTTGTCCTAACGACCGTTGACGACCTCTATAACTGGGTCAAAATGTCTAGCTTGTACCCCTTAATATTTGGGACTGCCTGCTGTTTTATTGAATTTAGTGCCATGCTGGGCGCTCGTTTTGACCTCGACAGATTCGGGATGTTTCCCCGCATAACTCCCAGACAAGCCGATTTGCTAATTACGGCGGGTACGATAACCATGAAATATGCCCCGGTTTTGGTGCGCCTCTACGAACAAATGCCCGAACCTAAGTATGTAATTGCTATGGGTGCTTGCACAATTACTGGGGAATGTTTAGCACCGATTCGCCTAGTGCAGTGCGGGGAGTAGATAAGTTGATTCCTGTAGATGTCTACTTACCTGGATGTCCGCCAAGACCAGAGGCGATAATGGATGCACTAATTAAACTGCGGAAAAAAATTGCTAACGAAAGCCTAATAGGGCGATCGCACGTTTCCCAAGTTCACCGTTATTATAGTTGCGTTCATAATATGAAAATTGTCCCAGAAAGCCATACCGGGCAATATCTCAATAGTCCGCAACGACAAGAACCTTTAGAAATTGCCGAATCGCCCTCAAACCCTGCACTGCCAAATACTGCCGAACTTCAGGCTGTGCAAAGATTCTAAAATTGAAACTGAGTGCTAATTTACAGGTAATGCGATCGCACTTCACCATCCTATGACTGCCCTAATCCTCAACTTAAGTCCCACAATTGAGCTAACCAACGAGCAGTTTTTCCAACTGTGTCAAAACAATCAAGATTTGCGAATTGAGCGCACAGCACAGGGAGAACTAATTATTATGCCGCTTGCAGGATGGGGAAGCGGAAGCCGGAATGCGAAACTGATACTAAGTTGTGGTCAGAGGTAGTAGAGTATTAAATAAAGAAAACTTTGGCAAAGATAAATGTATAGGAGTCAAGTAACCCAAGCCTGTCCTCATCTAGACCTAGAGACAGTCAAGCAGAGAGTAAAGTTAGCGTCATCCCATTGGGAAAAACAAAAATGGCTGGTGATATACAATGCACTAGCCGCCCCCAGAACCTCCGCAGAGA